>NZ_QKRU01000075.1:0-34426 GCF_003234055.1 Pseudomonas sp. 57B-090624 | reverse complement strand
GGGCGAAACCAGAAGCGCCAGCAAAGCTCGGCAATCAGCTGGGCTCAAGTCCTCTAGCAACACACCGCCAATAAAGTCGCGTTTACGGTGGGCATCGGGCGTTCAGCGATAGATGTAGGCGAGGGTGCCGGCGATGATGAGCACCACGGCGACCAGGGTACGGGCCACCCAGGGCGCGGCGAGCCAGACGCCCGCCACGCCGGCCACCTGGCCGATGCTCCTCTCCGAGAGCAGGCGCGGATTGGCACCACCCTTGATCGGGTAGCCGCATTGCGGGCAGCTCGGGGCCTGGTCGGAGATGGAGTGTTTGCATTCGGGGCAGTCGATGAGGGCCACGTCGGGAACGCCTTGTCAGTGATCGTGCAGACCTACTGACAAGGTGTGGGTGGCCCGGTTCAGCAGCCTGTCGCATCCACCTAGAAGTCGAGGGTGGCCGAGACCTTGAGGGTGCGCGGCGCGCCCTGGGTCAGGTAGCCGCCGTAGGCGGATTCCCAGTAGTCCTCGTTGGCCAGGTTCTCCAGCCCGGCGCGCAGGGTGATGTCGTGCTCGTCCAGCCTGAAGGTGTAGCGCGCGCCCAGGTCGACACGGGTCCAGGCGGGGATGCTCAGGGCATTGCCCGTGTCGTAGTACTGGCCGCCGGTGCGTTGCAGCAGGGCGTTGACTGCCAGCCCATTCACACCGGGCACATCCCAATCGGCGCTGAGGTTGTACTGGAACTCCGGCACGCCCACGGCGCGGTTGCCGTCGTTGGCGCCGTTGGTGGTTCCCGATAGTTCGGTGTCCATCAGCGTGCCGCCAGCCAGCAGGCGCAGGCCCGTGAGCGGCTCGCCGAAGACGCTGAACTCGATGCCCCGGTTACGTTGCTGGGCGTCCACCCGGTAGTAACCGTCGCCGCCGATGAGCCCCTGGGGCTGTTCGATTCGATAGATGCTGAACTGTGCGCCGAAGGAGCCCTGGTCGAGCTTGATGCCGGCTTCGATCTGCTTGGTGCGGTAGGGCGCGAACATCTGGCCGGCGGGATTCAGGGACGCCGCCGGCGCAATCGGACCCGGGGCCAGGCCCTCGATACGGTTGGCGTAGAGAGAGATCGAGTCGGTGGCCTTGACCACCAGGCCGTAGACGGGGGTGGTGATCGAGTCGTCGTAGTTGGACGTGCGGACGCCTGCGGTGGACCAGCCATCGGTGGCGATGGACTGGCGACGAATGCCCAGGGTCAGCAGGGCACGATCATCGAAGAAGCCCAGGGTGTCGGAGACCGCCACGCTGCGCGCTTTGCTGGAACCCGTCTTGCGCGGGTGGTGCAGGTCGCCGTTGGGCGTTGCCGTCGGTTCGGGGCTGGGGAAGGGGTCGTAGAGGTTGCCCGGCAGGCGATTGGTGAGGCTGGTGGACTGGTTGGCGCTGCGGTATTCCCGCCAGTTGCCGGACAGCCCGAGGTTCACCTGGTGGCTCACCGCGCCGGTATAGAAGTGCCCGCGCAGCCCGCTGCTGACGCTGTTGCTTTCCTCATCACGCGGAGCGTATAGGCGGCCGACACGGGCGGTGCCGCTCGGGTCGCTGACATAGAGGGAGGAGTAGACGCCGTTCTCGCGGGTGTACTTGCTGCCGACCGTCAGGTAGCTGCTCCAGCTGTCGTTGAGGTCGTACTCGGCGTTGAGCATGCCGTAGGTGTCTTCCAGCTGCGACCAGGCCCAGGGCTGGGAGTAGCTGTGGTTGGCATCTGGCACCTTGGGGGTCTTGTACAGGCTGGCGCCGGGGACCAGGTAGACCACCGAGCGGCCGTCGTTGATGCGCTGCTTCTGGTAGCCGAAGTCGCCGGACAGGCGCAGGCGGTCGCCCCGGTAGTCGAGGCCGACGCTGAACAGGCTGAAGTGCTGGTGCTCGTCGTCCACCGCGGTCTCGCCATCACGCTTGGCCATGTTGACCCGCACGCCGAAGCGGTTGTCCTCGCCGAAGCGCTGGCCGAAGTCGACGTGGCCGCCGACGCGGTCGTCACTGGCGTAATCCAGGGTCAGGCTGCGGGTGGGCGCGTCCTCGGCGCGCTTGGGCACCACGTTGATATTGCCGCCGATGCCGCTGCCACCCGGGGACACGCCGTTGAGGAAGGCGCTGGGGCCTTTGAACACCTCGACGCGCTCCACCGACTCGGTGGCGATGATCTGCCGGGGCAGCACGCCGTACAGGCCGTTGAAGGAGATGTCGTCGCTGAACAGGGCGAAGCCGCGGATCACGAACACCTGGGAGAAGTTGCCGAAGCCGTAGGACTGGCGCACCGTCGGGTCGCTGCGCAGCACGTCGCCGATGTTCTGCGCCTGGCGGTTCTCGATCAGCTCGCGGGTGTAGCTGGAAAAGCTGAAGGGCACGTCCTGCATGTCCTGGTTGCCCAGCATGCCGATGCGCGCGCCCCGTGCCACCTGGCCGCCGGCGTAGCTTTCCGGCAGGCCGTCGCCGCGCAGCGCGCTGTCGCTGATGGTGGTCGCGCCCAGCTCCAGGCCTCCGTCATTGGTCACCGGCACCAGGGTGTAGCCGCTGCCGCTGCTGGCGAGCTGGTAGCCGCTGCCGGCGAGCAGCGCCGCGAAGCCGTCCTGTACGCCGTAGCTGCCTTGCAGGCCGGGGCTTCGCTGGCCATCGAGCAGGCCCTGCTGGAACGACAGCGGCACGCCGGCCTGGGCGGCGAACTGGGCGAGCACATGGCCCAGCGGCCCGGGGCCGATGGCGTACTGGTGCGTGGCGGTCTGCTGCGCGAGTGCCTCGGCCTGGGCCGGCTGGGCGAACGGTGCCGCGCAAAGAGCGAGGCCGATGGCCAGGCTCAGCGCGTGCAACGGAAGACGGGGCGGAGCCGGTGGGGTGGCGGAGCGACGCTGCTGGGGCGACCACGAAGTCATGCTGCTTTCCTGTCGACGCTTGGATGAAAGGGGTTCATCCAACACACCGGACGAGATCGAAAAAGGTGTCAGGGGAGCCTGAAAATAATTCCGAGAGGCCGTGGGGCCCCGGCTACCTGGGGGTTCGATCCGTGAGGTGAAGCGGCCTGCGGTCCTCCTGCAGGGCGTTGCGTCCGTGGGGGTTGGCGCCTGACTGGACGCGCGGTCAGGCGGGTGTCGTCGGCTCCAGGGTCACCCAGTAGCGGGTCAGGCGGGTGAGGGTGACGGGCAGGGTGTCCTGCAGCAGGCGCAGGCTGGCATCGGTGTCGCGCAGCGGGAAGGCGCCGGAGACACGCAGGTCGGCGATACCCGGGTGGCAGCGCAGCACGCCGGGGCGGTAGCGCCCCAGTTCGCCCACCAGCTCGGCCAGGCGCATGTCCTGGGCCAGCAGCATGCCGGTTTCCCAGGCGCTGGCCGCCGGGTCGAGGGGCGCGCTGGGCAGCAGGAGGTCGCGCTCGAAGGCGGACTGCCGGCCGGCCTCGATCACCTGCGAGTCGCCACGCCCGGCGTTGCTGATCCGTACCGCGCCTTCCATCACCGCCACGCGGCAGCGCGCGCCATCGAGGCGCAGGGCGAAGCGGGTGCCCAGCGCCTGGGCGACGCCCTGGGGCGTTTCCACCAGGAACGGCCGTGGCGTGGGGGACGGGTCCCTGGCGGTGGTGATCAGCACTTCGCCGCTGAACAGGCGCAGGCGCCGGCTCGTCGCGGTGAAGGCCACGTCCAGGGCGCTGGCGGTGTTGAGCAGCAGGCGGCTGCCATCGGGCAGGTGCAGGTCTTTCTGTTCGCCGGTGGCGGTGCGCAGGTCGGCGCTCCAGTCTTGCCAGGGCAGCTGGCGCCAGGCCGTCCAGGCGACCGGCGCGGCGAGCAGCAGCATGCCCAGGCGGGCGATGGCCTGGCGGCGACCGAGCCCTTTGCGCGCGGCGCGGTCCAGGGTCTGCAGCGCCAGGTTGCCGGGCAGGTTGCGGAAGTCGCCGAGGATGCTTTCGGCGCGGGTCCAGGCCTGGGCATGTTGCGGGCTGCGGTTGCGCCATTGCTGGATGGCGCGGTGGTCGTCCTCGGTGGCGCTGCCGGAATGCAGCTGCACCAGCCAGTCGGCGGCCTCGCCGAGGATCTGCGGGTCGATGCGGTTCATCAGGCCACGCTCAGGCAGGCGAGGAAGGCATCGCGCATGTAGCGCTTGACGCTGGCCAGCGACACGCCCAGGCGCGTGGCGATCTCGGCATAGCCCAGGCCTTCGAGCTGGGACAGGAGGAAGGCCTGGCGGGTCTTCCCGGGCATACCGGCCAGCAGCGCCTCGATGCGGCACAGGCTTTCCAGGATCAGCAACCGGGTCTCCGGGGAGAGCACCTCGGGCTCGGGCAGGTGGGCGATGCTTTCCAGGTAGGCCTGCTCGATGTCCTGCCGCCGCCAGCGGTCGATCACCAGGCCCTTGGCGATGTGGGTGAGCAGGGCGCGCGGTTCGCTGCCGAAGTCCCGGCCCGCCTGGCGGCCGAGCAGGCGCAGGAAGGTGTCATGGGCCAGGTCGGCGGCATCCCAGGCGTTGCCCAGGCGCCGGCTGAGCCAGGCGTGGAGCCAGCCGTGATGGTCGCTGTAGAGGGTGTGGATCTGACGGTGGAGGGTCTGTTCGGCTGCCGGCATGGGCTACTGCGTCCGTCCGGGCGGCCCGCGCCTGGATGTAGATAAGAATTGATCTCATTCTATATTCGCGCCCGGAAAGCTGGCAATCGCCGTGGCGGGCCGGCGGTCGCCCCCGGAGGACCGATGCGTTTGCCGTCGACGTTTCCACGAGGTTTTTTTCACGAATTCTTGACCGACCGCTACCTAGGCTGCGAGCCGTCACCTGCAACTCCTGCAGGGCCGTCGAGCGTCGTCCATGCTGAAAAACCTCCGGTTGCGTCCCGAAGCCCTGACCCTGCTGGTCAGCGTCGCGCTGCTGCTGTTCTACAACCTGCCGCTGTGGCGGCACGTCACTCAGATCGTTCCCGACCCCTGGCTGCGCGTGGTCTTCGGCCTGCTGGTGGTGCTGATCTTCAACCTGGTGTTGACGCTGTTCTCCTTCCGCTGGGTGTTCAAGCCCTTGCTGACGCTCGTGCTGCTGGGCAGTGCCGGGGTGCTCTACTTCATGACCCAGTACGGCGTGGTGGTGGACGTCGAGATGCTGCGCAACGTCGCCGAGACCAACGTCAGCGAAGTGGGCGACCTGCTGACCCTGAGGTTCGCCGGCTTCCTGCTGGCATTCGGCGTGCTGCCCGCCTGGCTGCTGTGGCGCCTGCAGATCGGCCACCGGCCGCTGCTGCGCGAGCTGCTGAGCAAGCTGCTGGTAATGGCGGCGTGCCTGGTGGCCCTTGGCGCGATCGCCCTGAGCAACTACCAGGCGCTGGCCTCCCTGTTCCGCAACCACCACGAGCTGCGCCTGATGGTGGTGCCGAGCAACTACCTGGGCGCCTCGTTCAGCTACCTGCGTGGCCAGTTCGCCCGGCCGGCCGAGCCGATGCGCGCCATCGGCACCGATGCCCATCGCGCCGCGGCCTGGCAGGGTCACGCACGCAAATCGCTGACGGTGCTGGTGCTGGGGGAGAGCGCCCGTGCCGCCAACCTCGGCCTACTCGGCTACGGCCGCGACACCACCCCGCTGCTGGCCCGCCAGGCGGGCCTGACCGCCTTCACCCAGATGCGCTCCTGCGGCACCGAGACCGCCGTGTCGGTGCCCTGCATGTTCTCCAACCTCACTCGTAGCGGTTACAGCCATGACCGCGCCGCATCCCAGGAAGGCCTGCTGGATGTGCTCAAGCACGCCGGCCTCGCCGTGCGCTGGCGCGACAACCAGTCCGGCTGCAAGGGCACCTGTGACCGCGTGGCCTTCGAAGATCTGAGCAACGCCAGGGACCCGGTCCTCTGCGCCGACGGCGAATGCCAGGACGCCATCCTCCTGCAGGGCCTGCAGGGCTACATCGACACCCTCAAGGACGACAGCGTGCTGGTGCTGCACCAGATGGGCAGCCATGGCCCGGCCTACTACAAGCGCTACCCCGCGGCCTTCGAGCGCTTCACCCCGGTGTGCCGCAGCGCCACCCTGAGCGACTGCTCGCGGGAGAGCATCGTCAACGCCTACGACAACACCCTGGTCTACACCGACTACGTGCTGTCCAGCCTGATCGACCTGCTGCGCAAGAATCAGGACCGCGTCGACACGGCGATGATCTACCTCTCCGACCACGGCGAATCCCTTGGCGAATACAACCTCTATCTGCACGGCACGCCCTATGCGATGGCGCCGGACGAGCAGAAGCACGTCGGCCTGCTGACCTGGTTCTCCGAGGGCTACCAGAAGGACTTCGGCCTGGACAACGCCTGCCTGGCGACCCGCCGCGACGAGCCGGTGAGCCAGGACAACCTGTTCCACTCCATGCTCGGCCTGCTGCAGATCGAGACCGGCGAATACCAGCGCGGCCTCGACCTCTTCGCCCCCTGCCGGAGGTCGGCGTCCTGATGCCTCTCTCCCCCTGGTTCGGGCGCTGGCGCCAGCGGCAGATCGCCCGACGCGCCCTCAAGGCCGCCGGCGAGCCCAACCTGGTGCTCGACCTGCCGTGCGGCCTGGGGCGTTCCTGGGCGCTGCTGGCCGAGCACCCGAACCGCTTCATCCTCGCGGCCGATCCTTCGCGGGAAGTGCTCGATCGCGCGCTCGCCACCCGCAGCGGGCCGCTGGTGGAGAGGGTGCGTGGCTTCCAGGCTTCGGTGCTGGCCATCCAGCTGCCGGAAAACGCGGTGGACAGCATCCTCTGCCTGCAGTCGCTGAGCCGCCTGAGCCCCGAGCAGCGGCTGCTGGCCCTGCGCGAGCTGCGCCGGGTGACCCGCGACACGCTGATCCTCTCGCTGCCGGTGGACGGCAACCTGGAGGCCTGGCACTGGCGGCGGCATCGGGGCGAGGAGGGCGACACCGTACCGCCCCTGCGCCGCGACGTGCTGGAGGACGAATTCCGCCAGCTCGGCCTGCAGGTGCTCTCGCATCAGGACTTCCTGCCCGGCTGGGCGATGGTCCGCACCTACGTCCTGCGCAAGGACGGCTGATGGAAAAAACTGTTACCGCTGAACCTTTCCCATTTGGCTTACCTAAGCACTATCATCGCGCCTCTCCGGCATCCCGCTTCGGACGCCCGGCCGTTCGCATTTCCTCTTCCCACTGGATGGACTCCGAGACATGAGCAGAACCCGCAGCCCTTCAGGTGCCTACCGCCCGACCCTGGGCAGCCACCTGGCCTTCACCCTGTCCTGCGGCCTGGTTTTCCTGGCGATGTACACCCTGTTGCGCGGCGCATTGCTGGTCTACAACCGTGAGCTGATCGGCGCCACGCCGGCCGCCACCTTCGTCGAGGCCTTCTTCAACGGCCTGCGTTTCGACCTGCGCCTGACCATCTACGCCCTGGCGCCGCTGCTGTTGTCCATCCCCTTCGCCGGCGCCATGGCCGCGCGCCGCCTGCACCGCGTGTGGCTCACCGGTTTCGCCAGCATCACCCTGTTCTTCGGCCTGCTGGAGCTGGACTTCTACCGCGAATTCCACCAACGCCTGAACAGCCTGGTGTTCCAGTACATGAGCCAGGACCCGAAAACGGTGCTGAGCATGCTCTGGTACGGCTTCCCGGTGGTGCGCTACCTGCTCGCCTGGGCCGTCGCCACCTGGCTGCTGTTCAAGCTGTTCCAGTGGATCGATCGCCGCAGCCGCCCACGCAGCGAGCCCGTTGCGGGCGGAAGCGGCCGCACCGCCCTCGCACCCTGGTACCTGCGCGCCGGGGTCTTCGCCCTGGTCCTGGTACTCGCCGTGGTCGCCGCCCGGGGCACCCTGCGCCAGGGGCCGCCGCTGCGCTGGGGGGATGCCAATACCACCGACTCCGCCTTCGCCAACCAGCTCGGCCTCAACGGCACGCTGATGCTGATGAACGCCGCCCAGGCGCGCTTCTCCGAGACCCGTGACAACCAGTGGAAGGCCAGCCTGCCCGAAGGCGAGGCCCAGGACGTGGTCCGCGAGATGCTGCTGACCCCGCACGACCAGTTGGTGGACGAGGGCAGCGCCGCCGTGCGCCGTCTGCTCACCCCCGATGCCAATGGCAGCCTGCCGGTGCGCAACGTGGTGGTGATCCTCATGGAGAGCCTGGCCGGGCACTACGTCGGCGCGCTCGGCGGCAAGGGCGACATCACTCCCAACTTCGATCGCCTGAGCAAGGAGGGGCTGCTGTTCACCCGCTTCTTCTCCAATGGCACCCACACCCACCAGGGCATGTTCGCCACCATGGCGTGCTTCCCCAACCTGCCGGGCTTCGAGTACCTGATGGAGCAGCAGGAGGGCACCCACAAGTTCTCCGGCCTGCCGCAACTGCTCAGCGCCCGCCAGTACGACGACCTGTACGTCTACAACGGCGATTTCGGCTGGGACAACCAGCTGGGCTTCTTCGGCAACCAGGGCATGCGCAACTTCGTGGGGCGCAATGACTTCGTCAACCCGGTGGTCTCCGACCCGACCTGGGGCGTCTCCGACCAGGACATGTTCGACCGCGCCGCCCAGGAGCTTAGGGACAACTACGGCAGCAAGCCCTTCTATGCGCTGCTGCAGACCCTCTCCAACCACACGCCCTACGCCCTGCCGGCGCAGCTGCCGGTGGAACCGGTCACGGGCTTCGGCTCCCTGGACCAGCACCTCACCGCCATGCGCTATTCCGACTGGGCCCTGGGGCAGTTCTTCGAGAAGGCCAAGCAGTCGCCGTACTACAAGGACACGCTGTTCGTGATCGTCGGCGACCATGGCTTCGGCACGCCCGAGCAGCTCACCGATATCGACCTGTACCGCTTCAACGTGCCGTTGCTGCTGATCGCCCCCGGCATCCAGGAGAAGTTCGGCGCGCGCACCGACGTTGTCGGCACGCAGGTCGATGTGGTGCCCACCATCATGGGCCGCCTCGGCGGCGAGACCCGCCACCAGTGCTGGGGCCGAGACCTGCTGAGCCTGGCGCCGGAAGACAAGGGCTTCGGCGTGATCAAGCCCTCGGGCAGCGACCAGACCGTGGCCATGGTGGCCGACGGGCGCATCCTGGTGCAGCCGCGCGGCGCCGATCCGCTGCTCTACGACTACCGCCTCAACAGCGAGCAGGGCGCGACCCGCGTCGAGGACCCGCAAGCGGTGCAGGCCATGAGCCGTCGCCTCGAAGCGTTCATCCAGGTGGCCACCAAGAGCCTGCTGGGCAACACCACCGGCGTCGTCGACGCCAAGCCCTGACCCCGCCGCCCCGGAGCCATTCCGGGGCGCGTTCCTCCCCACCACGGTGCCGCGCTTCTTCGGGGCGTGGCCCTGGCAGAGTCGCCAACACATCTGGCATGCAGGGAAAAACCTGCCTGGCTCCAAGCGGTAAGAATCGGCTGACCGTCGCCCAACTGGCTGCGCTCTACACGGGCGAGCCCCAGGGTGACATTCGCCCATCAAGGTCCGCTGCATGCCGCCCAACAACAAGACACCTTCGTTCCTCGCCGTCTTCGCGCTGCTGTTCCTGCTTCCGGTCCTGCCCGCGCTCGCCGATTGCAGCCAGGCCGTGGTTGGGCGGGGCGCCAGCGCCTTCGCCGCCGAGTGCTCGGTGTGCCATGCCACGAGCAAGGACGCGGCCCCGGGCATGGGCCCGAACCTGGGCGGGGTGATCGGCCGCAACGCCGGCAGCCAGCCTGGCTTCGCCTACTCGCAAGCGATGAAGGCCCGCGCCCGGGCCTGGGAACAGGACGGCCTGCAGGCCTTCATCGCCCAGCCCCAGGCCGAGGTGCCCGGCACCTACATGCCCTATGCCGGCCTGGCCGACGCGACGGATCGCCAGGCCATCGCCTGCTTCCTCGCCCAGCAGCACTGAGGCGCCCCGGAACTCCCATGAACGAGGAAAGAACATGAGCAAGGTTGACGTACTGCCGCAGGTCGCGGCCTTCCTGCAACGCCGCCACGGCTGCTTCATCGACGGCCAGTGGGTGGTGCCCGAAGGCGCGTCCAGCCCCGTGCTGAATCCGGCCACCGGCGAGGTGATCGCCGATGTGGCGGAAGCCGATGACGCGCTGCTGGATCGCGCCGTGCAATCGGCCCACCGCGCCTTCAAGGCCGGCGTCTGGTCGGGCCTGCGCCCGGCCGACCGCGAACGCATCCTGCTGCGCTTCACCGCGCTGGTGGAGGAGCACGGCGAGGAGCTGGCGCAGCTGGAAACCCTGAGCCAGGGCAAGTCCATCAACATGGCGCGGATGCTCGACGTCGGCGCCACGGTGGAGTTCATGCGCTACATGGCCGGCTGGGCGACCAAGATCGAGGGCCAGACCCTGGACGTCTCCATCCCGCTGCCCGAAGGCGCGCGCTTCACCGCCTTCGCCCGCCGCGAGCCGGTGGGCGTGGTGGCCGGCATCGTGCCCTGGAACTTCCCGCTGATGATCACCACCTGGAAGCTGATGCCGGCGCTGGCCTGTGGCTGCACGGTGGTGATCAAGCCGGCCACCGAGACGCCGCTGACCGCGCTGCGCCTGGCCGAGCTGGCGCTGGAGGCGGGCATCCCGCCGGGCGTGTTCAACCTGGTCACCGGCGGTGGTGCCACCGTGGGCAACGCCCTGGCCTCGCACCCGCTGATCAACAAGGTGTCCTTCACCGGCTCCACCGCCGTGGGCAAGAGCGTCGGCGCGGTGGCGGTGCGCAACATGACCCGCTTCGCCCTGGAGCTGGGCGGCAAGAACCCGATGATCATCCTCGCCGACGCGGACATCGACAAAGCCATCGGTGGCGCGCTGCTCGGCGGCCTGCTCAACCAGGGTCAGGTCTGCGCCGCGGCGTCGCGCTTCTATGTGCAGCGCTCGCGCTACGACGAGTTCGTCGAGAAGCTGGCCGGCGCCGTTTCCGGCCTGTCCATCGGTGCGGGCATGGACTGCGATGCGGCGATCAACCCGCTGGTCTCGCGCAAGCAGCAGCAGGGCGTGCTGCGCCACATCGAACTGGCCCGCCGCGAGGGCGCCCGCGTCGTCACCGGAGGCACGCCGGTGGACAGCGAAGGCTTCTACGTGCGCCCCACGGTGCTGGCCGATGTCGATCACTCCATGACGGTCGCCCGCGAGGAAGTGTTCGGCCCGGTGCTGTCGGTGATCCCCTTCGACGACGAGGAGAGCGCCATCGCCATGGCCAACGACAGCGAATACGGCCTGGCCGCCAGCCTCTGGACCAACGACCTGACCAAGGCGATGAACCTGGTCCCGCGCATCGAGGCCGGCACCGTGTGGGTCAACGCCCACGTGCTGCTGGACCCCAACATGCCGTTCGGCGGCGTCAAGCAATCGGGCATGGGCCGCGAGTTCGGCCGCACCGTCATCGAGGCCTACACCGAGCTGAAATCGGTGTGCATCGCCCACTGAGCAAGTGCGACACCCTCCTAATTCACAGGCCTTCGGGCCTGTTTTTTTATGGGTGTCTTTCAGTGGGCCCCCGCGTGCGCGGGGGTGACGGTGTGTGGGGATGGTGCGTGCCGCACCGTCATCCTCGCGAACGCGGGGATCCACCTCAAGCCGGCGGGCACGGCGTTGCCTGGGGCTTCGCATCGCGAATGAAATCGCTCCCACGGGCGGGAGGCTGTTCAGTGGGCCCCCGCGTACGCGGGGGTGACGGCGTATGGGGATGGTTTGTGCCACCTCGTCATCCTCGCGAATGCGGGGATCCACTCAAGCCGGCGGGCACGGCGTTGCCTGTTGCGCCGCATCGCGAATGAAATCGCTCCCACGGGGCGGGAGGCTGTTCAGTGGGCCCCCGCGTGCGCGGGGGTGACGGTGTGTGGGGTGGTGTGTGCCACCTCGTCATCCTCGCGAATGCGGGGATCCACTCAAGCCGGCGGGCACGGCGTTGCCTGGGGCTTCGCATCGCGAATGAAATCGCTCCCACGGGCGGGAGGCTGTTCAGTGGGCCCCCGCGTACGCGGGGGTGACGGTGTGTGGGGATGGTGCGTGCCGCACCGTCATCCTCGCGAACGCGGGGATCCACTCAAGCCGGCGGGCACGGCGTTGCCTGGGGCTTCGCATCGCGAATGAAATCGCTCCCACGGGGCGGGAGGCTGTTCAGTGGGCCCCCGCGTGCGCGGGGGTGACGGTGTATGGGGATGGTTTGTGCCACCTCGTCATCCTCGCGAACGCGGGGATCCACTCAAGCCGGCGAGCAGGGCGTTGCCTGGGGCGCCGCATCGCGAATGAATTCGCTCCCACGGGCGGGAGGCTGTTCAGTGGGCCCCCGCGTGCGCGGGGGTGACGGTGTATGGGGATGGTTTGTGCCACCTCGTCATCCTCGCGAATGCGGGGATCCACTCAAGCCGGCGGGCACGGCGTTGCCTGGGGCTTCGCATCGCGAATGAATTCGCTCCCACGGGGTGGGGCGGGAGTCTGTTCAGTGGGCCCCCGCGTGCGCGGGGGTGACGGTGTATGGGGATGGTATGTGCCACCTCGTCATCCTCGCGAATGCGGGGATCCACTCAAGCCTGCGGGCACGGCGTTGCCTGGGGCTCCGCATCGCGAATGAATTCGCTCCCACGGGCGGAAGGCTGTTCAGTGGGCCCCGGCGTGCGCGGGGGTGACGGTGTGTGGGGATGGTGCGTGCCGCACCGTCATCCTCGCGAATGCGGGGATCCACTCGAGGGCCATGCACCTGGCCTCCCATCGCCGGGTCATAACCAAACCTGTTGGCCTGATCGGCATTCGAGGCTAGGCTTCGGCCATTTCCCTCATCGGGCAGCTGCCGTGAATATCGATACCCGCATCAAATTCCGCCACCTGGTGTGCTTCCTCGAAGTGGCGCGCCAGGGCACCCTGGCGCGGGCGGCGGACAAGCTGGCGGTGAGCCAGCCGGCCATTTCCAAGACCCTCAAGGAGCTGGAGGAGCTGCTCGGCGCCAGCCTCTTCGCGCGCAGCAAGAGCGGCGTGACCCTCACCGAGGCGGGCGTGGCCTTCATGCGCTACGCGGGCCCCTGCGTGCAGGCGCTGCGCGATGGCGTGGACAGCCTGCGCAGTGGCGAGCACGAATCCGCCAGCCTGCGCCTGGGCGTGCTCTCCACGGTGGAGAGCCTGCTGGTGCCCGAGGTGGTGCGCCGCCTGCACGCGCGCCACCCGACCCTGGTGGCCAGCGTGGTGACCGGCCCCAGCGCCTTCCTGCTGTCGCAACTGCACCTGGGCGAACTGGACCTGGTGGTGGGGCGCATGACCGACAGCCCGCAGATCCAGGGCCTGCTGTTCGAACACCTGTACAGCGAATCGATGACCCTGGTGGTACGTCCCGGCCACCCGCTGCTGGAGGGGCCACTGCAGCGCGAGCGCTTGCAGGACCACCCCCTGGTGCTGCCGCTGGCCGGCACCACCATCCGCAAGTACGCCGACGCCTTCTTCGTGCAATGCGGCATCAGCCAGCCGCGCCAGCGCCTGGAGACCCTCTCCGTGGCCCTGAGCCGTCGCTACGTGCAGACCAGCGAGGCGATCTGGATCGCCCCCACCGACGCGGTGCGGCTGGACCTGCGCCGGGGCGAGCTGGTGGAGCTGCAACTGGGCATCCGGGAGCCCGGGGGCTCGGTGGGCATCTGCAGCAACGCCGCGCTGCCGCTGCCCCTGGCGGCGCACTGGTGCGTCGAGGTATTGCGCGAGCTGGGCCAGGCCTATCGGGAGGGGCAGTATCCTTAATCAAATGGTTATGGATGGGGCGCGTTATTTCAGTTTTCCGGGCTCCGGCGAGGCGTGACACTTCGCCACAGCCTGCTGCCCCGCAGCCTCCACAAATCCAATAACGAGGAGATCGACATGCCCGATGCGCAACAGAGCCGCTTCGTCATTCGTGATCGCAACTGGCACCCCAAGGCCCTGACGCCCGACTACAAGACCTCCATTCCCCGTTCCCCGCGCCAGGCGCTGGTGAGCATCCCGCAATCGGTCTCCGAGACCAGCGGTCCGGATTTCTCGCACCTGAAGCTGGGGCGCTTCGACAACGACCTCCTGCTCAACTTCGACCACGGCGGCCTGCCCATCGGCGAGCGCATCATCGTCGCCGGGCGCGTCTGCGACCAATACGGCAAGCCGATCCCCCACACCCTGGTGGAGATGTGGCAGGCCAACGCCGGCGGCCGCTACCGCCACAAGAACGACCGCTACCTGGCGCCGCTGGACCCGAACTTCGGCGGCGTCGGCCGCGCGCTGACCGACAGCGAGGGCTACTACAGCTTCCGCACCATCAAGCCCGGCCCCTATCCGTGGCGCAACGGCCCCAACGACTGGCGCCCGGCGCATATCCACTTCTCCATCAGCGGCCCGTCGATCGCCACCCGGCTGATCACCCAGCTGTACTTCGAGGGTGACCCGCTGATCCCCATGTGCCCCATCGTCAAGTCCATCGCCAACCCCGAGGCGGTGCAGAGCCTGATCGCCAGGCTCGACATGAGCGCGGCCAACCCCATGGATTGCCTGGCCTACCGCTTCGACATCGTCCTGCGCGGCCAGCGCCGCACCCACTTCGAAAACCGCTGAGGAGCTGCGCGCATGCCCATCCAATTGCTGCCGGAAACCCCGTCGCAAACCGCCGGCCCCTACGTGCACATCGGCCTGGCGCTCGCCGCCGCCGGCAACCCGGTCCGCGACCAGGAGATCTGGAGCGAGATGGCCAAGCCCGGTGCGCCGGGCGAGCACATCCTGCTCATCGGCCACGTCTACGACGGCAACGGCCACCTGGTGCGCGATTCCTTCCTGGAGTTCTGGCAGGCCGACCATGAAGGCCGCTACGACAGCGCCTTCGACCCGGAGAAGCCCTTCAACGGCTTCGGCCGCACCGCCACCACCTTCGATGCCGGCGAATGGACGCTGAAGACCATCAAGCCCGGCGTGGTGCACAACGCCGCCGGGGTGCCCATGGCGCCGCACATCAACGTCTCGCTGTTCGCCCGGGGCATCAACATCCACCTGCAGACGCGCCTGTACTTCGACGACGAGGCCGAGGCCAACGCCCGCTGCCCGGTGCTCACCCTGATCGAGCAGCCGCAGCGCCGGGAAACCCTGGTCGCCCAGCGCTGCGAGGTGGACGGCAAGCTCGCCTACCGCTTTGATATCCGCATCCAGGGGGAAGGGGAAACGGTCTTCTTTGACTTCTAGAACGCTGCAGTCCGATCAGCCCGCCGAAACGGTCCTCGAGCGCATCCGGCGGCACTTCAACGCGGTGCTGGAGGCGCGGGGCTACCGCGCCGACAGCGCACAGCAGGCGGCCGTCGAGCACCTCGGCAGCTGGCTGGACAAACACCTGAACGCGCGTCGGGGCTGGTTCCGCCGGCCGGTGGCGGGTGTCTACCTGTGGGGCGGCGTCGGCCGGGGCAAGAGCTTCGTGATGGACGCCTTCTTCGCCGCCGCGCCGGTGCAGGCCAAGCGCCGCGTGCACTTCCACGCCTTCCTGCAGGAGTTGCAGGTGCGCATGCTCGCCTTCAGCGGCCAGCCCGATCCCTTGGCCCGTGTCGCCCGGGAGATCGCCCAGCAGACGCGGCTGCTGTGCTTCGACGAGTTCCACGTGCACGACATCGGCGACGCCATGCTGCTCGGGCGCCTGCTCAAGGTGCTGGTGGAGGAGGGCGTGGGCCTGGTCTGCACCTCCAACTACAGCCCCGACAGGCTGTGCCCGAACCCGCTGTACCGCGAGCGCTTCCGCCCGGCCATCCAGCTGATCGAGAAGCGCTTCGACGTGTTCTCCCTCGACGCCGGCCAGGACTACCGCCAGCACAGCACCGAGCTGGAAGCCTGGGGCGATTACTGCTGGCCCGAGCCGGAGGATGGCGGCGCGTCGATCCGCCGTTCCCTGGGATTGGGGGAGGGCGCCTTGCTGGACCAGGTGCTGGAGGTCAACCACCACCCGCTGCGGGTGCATGCACTGGAAGGCGACCGGGCCTGGCTGGACTTCCACGAGCTGTTCGCCACGCCGCGCTCGGCCAGTGACTACCTGTGGCTGATCGAGCACTTCCCGCACATGGCGGTGAGCGGCCTGGACCGCCTCGGCGACCACCCCCAGGACGTCAGCCAGCGCTTCCTGAATTTCATCGACATCGCCTACGACCGGGGGCTGCACCTGCGGCTGTTCTCCGCCGTGGCGCTGGAGCAACTGGCCGAGGGCGGCAATGCCGTGGATTTCGCCCGCACCCTGAGCCGGATGAAGCAGCTGCGCAGCGTGAAGCTGGATACCGCCCCCTAGAGAATCTGCCGGGAGCACCGTCATCCCCGCGAGCGCGGGCACCCACTGAACAGCCGCCAATTGCGATAACCGCCCACCGCTTCGATAATCGCCCATCAGCCCGGTGCGATAGCCAAGGACAACAACAATGAGCGACGAACAACGAGTCCCCCTGCCGCCCCTGGCGCCGCCCATCATCGCCTCGCCAGCCAAGCGCATCGAAGCCTTCACCGGCGACCCCAATTTCATGACCTCCCTGGCCCGTGGCCTGGCAGTGATCCACGCCTTCCAGGAGCGCAAGCGCCACCTGACCATCGCCCAGATCAGCCACCGCACCGAGATTCCCCGCGCCGCCGTGCGCCGCTGCCTGCACACGCTGATGAGCCTCGGCTACGTGACCACCGACGGCCGCACCTACTCGCTGCTGCCCAAGGTGCTCACCCTCGGCCACGCCTACCTGTCCTCGACGCCGCTCGCGGTCACCGCGCAACCGATCCTCGACCGTCTCAGCGAGCAGTTGCACGAGGCCTGCTCCATGGCCACCCTGGAGGGCGACGAGATCCTCTACATCGCCCGCTCGGCCACGCCGCAGCGGCTGATCTCGGTGGACCTCAGCGTCGGCAGCCGGCTGCCGGCCTACTGCACCTCCATGGGCCGCATTCTCCTCGCCGCGCTGGATGACGCGGCGCTGGAGGAGTACATCGAGCACGCCGACCTGCAGATCAAGACCAGCCGCACCGTGCATACGGCGCAAGGGCTGCGCGCGAGCATCGCGCAGATCCGCACCCAGGGCTGGGTGATCATCGACCAGGAGCTGGAAGTCGGCCTGCGCTCGGTGGCGGTGCCGCTGAAGGACTCCGCCGGCCAGGTGCTCGCCGCCCTCAACGTCGGCACCCACGCCGGTCGCGTCACCCGCCAGGAGCTGGAGACGCGCTTCCTGCCGGTGCTGCTGGAGGCGAGCAAGGAACTCAGCGCACGGCTGTTCCAATAGGCGCCGTTCCCCCTTGGGGCCGGCATCCGCCGACCTCTTGCAAAGCGTTCGATAAGCGCACGCATAGTCGATTATCGAATTGAACTGCCCCAGGCCTCTCCGTAGTGTTTGCCGGGCCGCACGAGACGCTGCGGTCCCATAAAAACAATGAGAGTCAGCCATGGCCAGCAGCCATCCGCAGCGCGCAAGCGCTCCGTCGTCGCACGCCGCAGGGGTTCGCCTGCCGGGCACGCTCATTCCTGTCTCATTCGTGCGTTACCCCACGGAGGCCGAGATCATCGGCCCGTGCCGCGCGAAGACGCCTTCACAGGAACTTCCTACATGACCCGCCCTGCATCGCTACCGGCCGCCGGTACCCTCGACGTCCAATCCTTCATCAACGCCCAGCCGCTTTCCCGCTACCAATGGCGGATCGTGCTGCTGTGCTTCCTCATCGTCTTCCTCGACGGCCTCGACACCGCCGCCATGGGCTTCATCGCCCCGGCCCTGACCCAGGACTGGGGCATCGACCGCGCCAGCCTCGGCCCGGTGATGAGCGCCGCGCTGATCGGCATGGTCTTCGGCGCCCTCGGTTCCGGCCCGCTGGCCGACCGCTTCGGCCGCAAGATCGTGCTGGTGGTGGCGGTGTTCCTCTTCGGCCTGTTCAGCCTGCTGTCGGCCTTCAGCAGCGACATCGACCAGTTGCTGGTGCTGCGCCTGCTCACCGGCCTGGGCCTGGGCGCGGCGATGCCCAACGCCACCACGCTGCTTTCCGAGTACACGCCGGAGCGGCTCAAGTCGCTGCTGGTGACCAGCATGTTCTGCGGCTTCAACCTGGGCATGGCGTCCGGCGGCTTCGTCTCCGCGAAGATGATCCCGGCCTTCGGCTGGCACAGCCTGCTGCTGCTCGGCGGCGTGCTGCCGCTGCTGCTGGCGGTGGTGTTGCTGCTCTGGCTGCCGGAGTCCGCCCGCTACCTGGTGGTGCGCAACCGGGGGGCCGACAGGGTGCGCCAGGTGCTGGCCCCCATCGCCCCGGCGGAGGTGGCCGTGGCCACGGACTTCAGCGTGCCGGAGCAGAAGACGGTGCAGAGCCGCAACGTGCTCAAGGTGGTCTTCGCCGGCACCTACAGCGCCGGCACCCTGCTGCTGTGGCTGACCTATTTCATGGGCCTGGTGATCGTCTACCTGCTCACCAGCTGGCTGCCGACCCTGATGCGCGACAGCGGTGCGAGCATGGAGCAGGCCGCCTTCATCGGGGCGCTGTTCCAGTTCGGCGGTGTGCTCAGCGCCGTCGGCGTAGGCTGGGCGATGGACAGATTCAACCCGCACAAGGTCATCGGCATCTTCTACCTGCTGGCGGGCGTCTTCGCCTACTTCGTCGGCCAGAGCCTGGGCCAGGTCACCCTGCTGGCGACCCTGGTGCTGCTCGCCGGCATGTGCATCAACGGCGCGCAATCGGCCATGCCGTCCCTCGCCGCACGTTTCTACCCCACCCAGGGCCGCGCCACGGGCGTGTCCTGGATGCTCGGCATCGGCCGCTTCGGCGCCATCCTCGGCGCCTGGATCGGCGCCACGCTGCTGGGCCTGGGCTGGAACTTCGAACAGGTGCTGACCGCGCTGGTGGTCCCCGCTGCCATCGCCACGGCGGCGGTGGTGATCAAGGGGCTGGTGAGCCATGCGGATGCGACGTGAGTACGCACCGGCGAGATTTGATTCTGGCTTGGAGTCGTGATCCTAGACAGCAAGTAGGGGAACTTGAGGGGCAAGTGATGTAAGGCTTGCCTCCCCCGAGATCGCCTCAGAGTTTATCGATAAAAAGCTGGTCGGCCTCTATGCGATTAGTCGTGAGAGAAATAATGTTGGCCAACTACATGTTATCCGTACTTTGAATGATGGGGTGTATATAAGGGGCGCTCTGTCAGGGATTGGAACTGCTTGTAGTGGTGGCTCATCTAGTCTATTCGGTGCGTAGGGGCGTTGAGAAAAATCTCTTAGTAATTGCTTGCTGGCTAGGTTTTGGAAAGCGTGAAGATCTGTTCATGACCAATATGAAATGATCGTGAGGGCAGTATACTCCGGGGGCTCTTTGGTGCTTTATTATATCCTCGTTGGTTGTAATGACTATTGCTTCTTCTAAACATTTTGGGCAGACCACGGATAGATTTCCACTTCCATATTCATCAAATACTAATTTCACTTGGGCTGCGCTGCCATCAAATACTATTCTCTTCATTGGATGTTTTTCGTCGATTTCTAAGGGGTTGAGTAATTTGAATTGCTGGGATGTATCTTTATGAGATTTATTTAAATCTAATTATGCGTGCTCTGGGTTTGCTCTAAATGGGTTCTTGTCTCGATGAGGCGTTTTTGTATTTGCTGCTTGTTAAAGAGAAAGTCTCCTCCTTCGGGTCGATAGCAAGACAGCATTTCAACGGTCTGTTGCACGAATTCATCGTCTGGAAAATGGTCGTCCAATAGCGATTCAAGGTTGTTGGAAGCACTGATGCTTGTGTCTGATTCGTTGATAAAATTATTCATTAAAATTTCTAGCTTTTCGGGTCCATTCTTGTTTCCTTTTTGGGTTTATGGCATCGAGGGTGTCAATGGCTCTGATTTAGGAATCTGCAAGCGCTTTTGCCTGTATTGTGCCTCCTTGATGGGATGAGCGCTCGTCAGCTATGAGTTTGCCGGTAGGGGCGAATGGTAGCGGCTAGTGCTGGCCCCGCCAGCCTTTGGCCTGGCTCATTAAACTACTGCTGTGTCCGATAATCGAACAGATATTCCGCCGACGAATTGCTTGGTTCGCGAGCCCGGGGATACCTTGCCGGTCACTGTGGCTCCGTAAAATAACAACAAGAGTGCGTTGGACATGGAAAATTGCCTGCTGAGCGAGCGCAGCATGGTGTTTGAGCGTGCCGACCCTTATGCGGTGTCGGGTTACGTCAACCAGCATGTCGGCTCCCACGATATCCGCCTGCCCACCGTGGGGCGGCCCGAGGCCAGCCTCAATCACCGCAAGTTCGCCAGCCTGGACCTGTGCCGTATCAGCTATGGCGGCAGCGTGCGGGTCACCTCTCCGGCCCTGGAGACCATCTACCACCTGCAGGTGCTGCTGCGCGGCAACTGCCTGTGGCGCGGGCACCGCCAGGAGCACTACCTGGCGCCGGGCGAGCTGCTGCTGATCAACCCGGACGATCCGGTCGACCTGACCTATTCCGACGATTGCGAGAAGTTCATCCTCAAGATGCCGGTGGCGCTCATGGAGGCCGTCTGCGACGAGCAGCGCTGGCTGCGCCCGGGCGACGGCGTGCGCTTCCTGCAGAACCGCTATCGCCTGCTGGAACTGGACGGCTTCATCAACCTGCTGGCCATGGTCTGCCAGGAGGCGGAAAGCCGCGACCCCTTGCTGCGTGTCCAGGACCACTACACCCAGATCGTCGCCAGCAAGATGCTCACGCTGATGCGCACCAACGTCAGCCGCGAGCAGCTCGGTTCCCAGGCGGCGTCCTTCGAGCGCATCGCCGATCACATCGAGCGCAACCTCAGGCAGGACATCACCAGCGAGGAGCTGGCCGCCCAGGCGCAGATGAGCCTGCGCTCGCTCTACGCCCTGTTCGAGCGCCACGCCGGCACCACGCCCAGGCACTACATCCGCCAGAAGAAGCTCGAGCGCATCCACGCCTGCCTCAGCGATCCGGACTGCTGCGTGCGCAATGTCACCGAGCTGGCCCTGGATTACGGTTTCCTGCACCTCGGGCGCTTTGCCGAGAACTACAAAGCGCAGTTCGGCGAGTTGCCGTCGGATACCTTGAGGCGGCGCGGTTTGTAATCCAGAGCTCCGGCTCTGGGGGCTCCTGATCCATCCGCGGGGTAGGGTGGAGGTCGCTTTTTACCTCCACCATGACGGTGCTTCATGTGGCTCCGGGTTGGGGCATTCCTACGGCCTGGTTGGCGAATGAATTGGCTATGTCTGCGTTAAGTGTTGCTAGAGGATTTGAGTCCAGCTGATTGCCGAGCTCTGATGATGTTTCTGGTTTCGCCCCCGGGCGAGTCTCTTTCTTCAGTCGTCGGGATGCCGAACCACAAGAAAGAAACCAAAGAGGCTTGCCCCATCATCCGGCCCCGGCTTCGCCGGGGTTCCCTCACTCCATCGTCGCTATCGGGGGCCGGCGCGATGGGCCATCCATGGCCTGGCGCGCCTCTCGCGGCATCCATGCCGCTCGTCCCCCGGCGCAACGACTGCGTTCGGCCTCCTGGAGGGGCGTTGGCGGCTGCCCCACCTTTCTTCGTCCAGCGCATCGCCACGTGGTGCGCACAGGCTTTCGTAGGATGGTGTAGAGCGAAGCGAAACCCATGCGGTGGGGGGCACGAACCCTTGGGCGCCCGGAAAGGTCCGTACTTGAGCGCTTGCATTAAAACCACAACAGCTAACGCAGACAGAGCCAATTCATTCGCCCCTGCAAAAAGCGCATCCGCGCCTTGAAGCGGCCGCCATGCCCGCCATCCGCAACACCCCGTAACCCCTCTGCACAAAACGGATAGCGATCTGCACAAGGCGGATATTGCCGCTGCCCGCGCCTCCCTAACCTGAGCCTGCCTGAACACATAACAATGGAGGCCCTGGCCATGTCCCTGGGATTCGAGTTCCTGCATTCGCTGCTAGAGGAAGACAAGGAGAAGGGCGTCTACCGCTGCAAGCGGGAGATGTTCACCGATCCGCGTCTGTTCGAACTGGAGATGAAGCACATCTTCGAAGGCAACTGGCTGTACCTCGCCCACGAGAGCCAGATTCCCGAGAAGAACGACTACCTCACCCTGACCATGGGGCGCCAGCCGGTCTTCATCGCGCGCAACAAGGACGGGGAGCTCAACGCCTTCCTCAATGCCTGCAGCCATCGCGGTGCGCAGCTGTGCCGGCACAGGAGCGGCAACCGCGCGTCCTACACCTGTCCCTTCCACGGCTGGACCTTCAACACCAGCGGCAAGCTGCTCAAGGTCAAGGACCCGGCCGAGGCGGGCTACCCGGCGAGCTTCAACTGCGAAGGCTCCCACGACCTGACCCGCGTCGCCCGCTTCGAGTCCTACCGCGGCTTCCTCTTCGGCAGCCTCAACCCGGACGTGGTGCCGCTGGCCGAGCACCTGGGCGAGTCGGCGAAGATCATCGACATGATCGTCGACCAGTCCCCCGAGGGCCTGGAAGTGCTGCGCGGCTCCAGCAGCTACGTCTACGAAGGCAACTGGAAGCTGACCGCCGAGAACGGCGCCGATGGCTACCACGTCAGCTCCGTGCACTGGAACTACGCCGCCACCCAGAACCAGCGCAAGCAGCGCGAGGCGGGGGAGGAAATCAGGACCATGAGCGCCGGCAGCTGGGCCAAGAACGGCGGCGGCTTCTACGCCTTCGACAAGGGCCACCTGCTGCTCTGGACGCGCTGGGCCAACCCCGAGGACCGCCCCCTCTACGAGCGCCGCGACGAGCTGGCCCGGGACTTCGGCCGTGCCCGTGCCGACTGGATGATCGAGAACTCGCGCAACCTCTGCCTGTACCCCAACGTCTACCTGATGGACCAGTTCAGCTCGCAGATCCGCATCGCCCGGCCCCTGTCCGTCAACCAGACGGAAATCACCATCTACTGCATCGCGCCACGGGGCGAGAGCGCCGAGGCCCGCGCCAGGCGCATCCGCCAGTACGAGGACTTCTTCAACGTCAGCGGCATGGCCACCCCGGACGACCTGGAGGAGTTCCGCTCCTGCCAGCTCGGCTACCAGGGCAACCGTGGCTGGAACGACATGTCCCGCGGCGCCGCGCACTGGGTGGAAGGCGCCGATGAGGCCGCCCGCGAGATCGACCTGCACCCGCTACTGTCCGGCGTGCGCACCGAGGACGAGGGCCTGTTCGTGCTGCAGCACAAGTACTGGCAGGCAACCCTGCTCGAGGCCGCTGCGGCCGAGCAGCGACTGATCCCCGTGGAGGCCGTGCAATGAGCATCTCCCATGACGCCGTGCGCGACTTCCTCTACCGCGAGGCGCGCTACCTGGACGACAAGGACTGGGACAGCTGGCTGGAACTCTATGCCGCCGATGCCAGTTTCTGGATGCCGGCCTGGGACGATCGCGACGAGTTGACCGAGAACCCGCAGACCGAGATCTCGCTGATCTGGTACGGCAACCGGGGCGGCCTGGAGGACCGCGTGTTCCGCATCAAGACCGACCGCTCCAGCGCGACCATGCCGGACACCCGCACCTCCCACAACATCAGCAACATCGAGCTCCTCGAGCAGGCCGCCGGCGAGTGCCGGGTGCGCTTCAACTGGCACACCCTGAGCTACCGCTACAAGACCGTGGACAGCTACTTCGGCACCAGTTTCTACCGCCTCGACGTGCGCGGCGAGCAGCCGCTGATCACGGCCAAGAAGGTGGTCCTGAAGAACGACTACGTGCGCCAGGTCATCGACATCTACCACATCTGAACACCCGGCCCGGCCATCCCGAGGCCGCGCTCCGTGGAGCCCGACATGACTCATCACATCGCATTGACCTTCGAAGATGGCGTCACCCGTTTCATCGACGCCAGCCCCGACGAGACCGTGGCCGACGCGGCCTATCGCCAGGGCATCAACATCCCGCTGGATTGCCGCGACGGCGCCTGCGGCACCTGCAAGTGCTTCGCCGAGGCGGGTCGCTACGACCTGGGCCAGGACTACATCGACGATGCCCTGAGCGCGGAGGAGGCCGAGCAGGGCTACGTGCTCACCTGCCAGATGCGCGCGGCCAGCGATTGCGTGGTGCGGGTGCCAGCCTCGTCCGCGCTGTGCAAGACCCAGCAGGCCAGCTTCGACGCGGCCATCAGCGCCGTGCGCCAGCTGTCCGACAGCACCATCTCGCTGTCGATCAAGGGCGAGTCCCTGAGCCGCCTGGCCTTCCTGCCGGGGCAGTACGTCAACCTCAGGGTGCCGGGTAGCGAACAGTCCCGCGCCTACTCCTTCAGCTCGCTGCAGAAGGACGGCGAGGTCAGCTTCCTGATCCGCAACGTGCCCGGCGGCCTGATGAGCAGCTTCCTCACCGGGCTGGCCAAGGCCGGCGACAGCATGAGCCTGGTGGGGCCGCTGGGCAGCTTCTACCTGCGCGACATCCGCCGGCCGCTGCTGTTGCTGGCCGGTGGCACCGGCCTGGCGCCCTTCACCGCGATGCTGGAGAAGGTCGCCGAGCAGGGCAGCGAGCATCCGCTGCACCTGATCTACGGCGTGACCAACGACTTCGACCTGGTGGAGCTGGATCGCCTGGAAGCCTTCGCCGCGCGCATCCCCACCTTCAGCTTCAGCGCCTGCGTGGCCGATCCCGAGAGCGGCTACCCGCGAAAGGGCTACGTCACCCAGCACATCGAACCGCGCCACCTCAACGACGGCGACGTCGACATCTACCTCTGCGGCCCGCCGCCGATGGTGGAGGCGGTGAGCCGTTTCATCCGCGAGCAGGGCGTGCAGCCGGCGAATTTCTACTACGAGAAGTTCGCCGCCAGCGCCGCCTGAGCACCACTCCAACCCGTGAACCTCCTGGTGGCCGGCAACGGCAGAGGACCGTCATGAGCAACAGATTCAACGACAAGGTCGCGCTGGTCACCGGCGCGGCGCAGGGCATCGGCCGCCGTGTGGCCGAGCGCCTGGTGGAAGAGGGCGCCCGCCTGGTGGCGGTGGACCGCTCCGAGCGGGTCTTTGAGCTGCGCGAACAGCTGGGGGAAGGCCGTGTGCTGGCGCTGACCGCCGACCTCGAGCAATACGCCGGATGCAGCCGGGTGATGGCGGCGGCGGTGGCACGCTTCGGGCGCCTCGATGTGCTGGTCAACAACGTTGGCGGCACAATCTGGGCCAAGCCGTTCGAGCACTACGAGGTGCACGAGATCGAGGCCGAAGTGCGGCGCTCGCTGTTCCCCACGCTCTGGTGCTGCCACGCGGCGCTGCCCTACATGCTGGAGCGGGGCGCGGGGGCCATCGTCAACGTTTCCTCCATCGCCACCCGCAGCCTCAACCGCGTGCCCTATGGCGCGGCCAAGGGCGGCGTCAACGCGCTCACCGCTTGCCTGGCCTTCGAGAACGCCGGGCGCGGCATCCGCGTCAACGCCACCGCGCCCGGTGGCACCGAGGCGCCGCCCCGGCGCATCCCGCGCAACACGGCGGAGCAGAGCGCCCAGGAGAAGATCTGGTACCAGCAGATCGTCGACCAGACCCTCGACAGCAGCCTGATGAAACGCTACGGCAGCATCGACGAACAGGCCGCCGCGATCCTCTTCCTGGCGTCCGACGAAGCCTCCTACATCACCGGCGTGACCCTGCCGGTAGGCGGTGGCGACCTGGGCTGAAACCCGCGCCGCGGTTCCACCGGCAACGCTTTCTCGACAACAAGAACAAGAGACGAATGCCATGCGAAAACTCGACGTACACGCGATCATCGACGACGCCCGCTTCACGCCCTTCCACTGGATGGTGATGCTCTGGTGCGCCCTGCTGCTGGTCTTCGACGGCTATGACCTGTTCATCTACGGCGTGGTCTTGCCGGTACTGATGAAGGAGTGGGGGCTGACGCCCATGGAAGCGGGCGCCCTGGGCAGCTACGCGCTGTTCGGCATGATGTTCGGGGCGCTGGTCTTCGGCCCCCTGGCCGACCGCATCGGGCGCAAGCGCGGCATCGCCATCTGCTTCGTGCTGTTCTCCGGCTTCACGGTGCTCAACGGCCTGGCACGCAACCCCACCGAGTTCGGCATCTGCCGCTTCATGGCCGGGCTGGGCATCGGCGGGCTGATGCCCAACGTGGTGGCGCTGATGAACGAGTACGCGCCGAAACGGCTGCGCAGCACCCTGGTCGCCATCATGTTCAGCGGCTATTCCCTGGGCGGCATGCTCTCCGCCGGCGTCGGCATCTACATGCTGCCGCGCTTCGGCTGGGAGGCGATGTTCTTCGTCGCTGCGGTGCCGCTGCTGTTGCTGCCGCTGATCCTCTGGTACCTGCCCGAGTCCGTCGGCTTCCTGCTGCGCCAGGGCCACACCGAACAGGCGCGGGCCATCCTGCGCAAGGTCGACCCGCAGCGGGAGCTGCGCGATGACGACCTGCTCGAACTGGTGGAGGCGAAGGCCCAGGGCGCACCGGTGCTGGAGCTGTTCCGCGAGGGGCGGGCCCTGCGCACGCTGATGCTGTGGATCGCCTTCTTCTGCTGCCTGCTGATGGTCTACGCGCTCAGCTCCTGGCTGCCGAAGCTGATGGCCAACGCCGGCTACAGCCTGGGTTCGAGCCTGTCCTTCCTGCTGGCGCTGAACCTGGGCGGCATGTTCGGCGCCATCGCCGGCGGCGTCCTCGGTGATCGCTTCAACCTGCCCCGGGTGGTGGCGGCCTTCTTCATCGTCGCGGCGCTGTCCATCAGCCTGCTCGGCTTCAAGAGCCCGACACCGCTGCTATACCTGCTGATCGGCATCGCCGGCGCCACCACCATCGGCACGCAGATCCTGCTGTACGCCACGGCGGCGCAGTTCTATGGCCTGGCCATCCGCTCCACCGGCCTTGGCTGGGCCTCCGGCATCGGCCGCAACGGCGCCATCGTCGGGCCGTTGCTGGGCGGTGCGCTGCTGGGCATCAACCTGCCGCTGCAGCTGAACTTCATGGCCTTCGCCATCCCCGGCGCCATCGCCGCACTGGCCATGTGCTTCGTCTCGCTGCGTGCGCCCCAGGCTGCTCCATTGGCGGGTGCCAGGCTCTGAAGCGCGCGGGGCGTCGGCAACGCCCCGCCTGACCCGGAAAGACAAACAGGAGAGCTGGCCATGGCCACGCGACAGGCAACCTTCCTGCGCACCCTGATCCGTGATTTCTCGCTGTCGGCAACCGTGGCGGGCTTCGTCGCCACGGTGATTTCCTATGCCGGGCCGCTGGTGATCATCTTCCAGGCGGCCAAGGCCGCGAACCTGCCCGACGCGGTGCTGTCGTCCTGGGTCTGGGCCATCTCCATCGGCAGTGGCGTGCTGGGGATCGTCCTCAGCCTGCGCTTCAGGGTACCGCTGGTCATCGCCTGGTCCGCTCCCGGCTCGGCGCTGCTGGTGGCCTCGCTGCCGAGCGTCAGCCTCAACCAGGCGGTGGGCGCGTACCTGCTCTCCAGCCTGCTCATCCTGCTGGTGGGGCTGTCCGGCGCCTTCGATCGCATCATCGGTCGGCTGCCCGCGGCGATTTCCGCCGCGATGCTGGCCGGCATCCTCTTCAGCTTCGGCACCCAGCTGTTCGTCTCGGTGAAGGAGAAACCGCTGCTGGTGCTGGCGATGTTCGCCGCCTACCTGCTGGGCAAGCGGCTGCTGCCGCGCTATGCGGTGATGGCGGTGCTGGTGACCGGCTGCAGCATCGCCCTGGCGACCGGGGAGCTGAACGCCTCGGCCCTGGTGATCGGCTTCGCCACCCCGGTGTGGATCACCCCGGAATTCAGCTGGCACGCCACGCTGAACATCGCCCTGCCGCTGGTGATGGTGGCGCTGACCGGGCAGTTCGTGCCGGGCATCGCCGTGCTACGCAACGACGGCTACGGCACGCCCGCCAGCCCGATCATCGCCAGCAGCGCACTGGGCACCTTGCTGCTGGCCCCTTTCGGTTGCCACGGCCTCAACCTGGCGGCCATCACCGCCGCCATCTGCAGCGGCCGCGAGTCCCACGAGGACCCGGGCCGGCGCTACGTGGCCGGCGTGGTCGGCGGCCTGTTCTACCTGCTGCTGGGCCTCTTCGGCGCCACCCTGGTGTCGCTGTTCAGCGCCTTCCCCCGGGAGCTGGTCGCGGCCTTGGCCGGGCTGGCGCTGTTCGCCGCCATCGCCGGTGCGCTGGCCGGGTCCATGGCGGTGCCGGAGGACCGCGAAGCGGCGCTGATCACCTTCCTGGTCACGGCGTCCGGCATGTCCCTGCTCGGGCTGTCGGCGGCCTTCTGGGGGCTGATCTTCGGCCTGGCCGCGCACCTGCTGCTGGGCGTGCATCGACCGCGGGCCCAAGCTCGGCCTGGGCTGCTGGCCACGGACGAGAAGGCCGCGCCGGCGCACCCGGGGGAAGGCCGCCGGCAGGCTCCCGGCGCCGAAAGAAATGCTTAGCAAGGTACAGAGTTGTTCGATTATCGAACGGATAGTCGATTATCGGATTGTTCGCCGATCGGGCCGGGGGTAGCTTTCCATCACCCGGCGAACCTTGCGCCCTGGATAACAGAACGAGATCGACATGGCTGAAATCATCTCCCTGCGCGAAGCGGTCGAGCGCTTCGTCAACGACGGCGACACCGTCGCCCTCGAAGGCTTCACCCACCTGATCCCCACCGCCGCTTCCCACGAGCTGATCCGCCAGAACAAGCGCGACCTGACCCTGGTACGCATGACGCCCGACCTGGTCTACGACCTGCTGATCGGTGCCGGCTGTGCGAAGAAGCTGGTCTTCTCCTGGGGCGGCAACCCGGGTGTCGGTTCGCTGCACCGCCTGCGCGATGCAGTGGAGAAAGGCTGGCCCCATGCGCTGGAAATCGAGGAACACAGCCATGCCGACCTGGCCAACTCCTATGTGGCCGGTGCCTCCGGGCTGCCGTTCGCGGTGCTGCGCGCCTATGCCGGCTCCGACCTGCCCAAGGTCAACCCGTTGATCAAGAGCGTGACCTGCCCCTTCACCGGTGAAGTGCTGGCGGCCGTGCCCTCGGTGCGCCCGGACGTGACCGTGATCCACGCACAGAAGGCCGACCGCAAGGGCAACGTGCTGCTCTGGGGCATCCTCGGCGTGCAGAAGGAAGCGGCCCTGGCGGCCAAGCGCTGCATCGTCACGGTGGAAGAGATCGTCGACGACCTCGACGCGCCGATGAACGCCTGCGTGCTGCCCACCTGGGCCCTGACCGCCGTCTGCCATGTGCCCGGCGGCGCACACCCGTCCTACGCCCACGGCTACTACGAGCGCGACAACCGCTTCTACCAGGCCTGGGACCCGATCGCCCGCGACCGCGAGGCCTTCAGCGCCTGGATCGACGACTACATCCGCGGCACCGAGGACTTCGCCCAGTTCCAGCAGAAAATTGCGGAGGCCAAGCAATGAGCGCCCAATCCACTGGCTACAGCACCAATGAAATGATGACCGTCGCCGCCGCCCGCCGCCTGAAGAACGGCGCGGTCTGCTTCGTCGGCATCGGCCTGCCGTCCAAGGCGGCCAACCTGGCGCGCCTGACCTCGTCCCCGGACGTGGTGCTGATCTACGAATCCGGCCCCATCGGCGCCAAGCCCACGGTGCTGCCGCTGTCCATCGGTGACGGCGAGCTGGCCGAGACCGCCGACACCGTGGTGCCCACCGGCGAGATCTTCCGCTACTGGCTGCAGGGCGGGCGCATCGACGTCGGCTTCCTCGGCGCCGCCCAGGTGGACCGCTTCGGCAACATCAACACCACCGTGATCGGCGACTACCACACGCCCAAGGTGCGCCTGCCCGGTGCCGGTGGCGCGCCGGAGATCGCCGGCTCCGCCAAGGAAGTGCTGATCATCCTCAAGCAGTCCCACCGCACCTTCGTCGACAAGCTGGCCTTCGTCACCTCGGTCGGCCATGGCGAAGGCGGTGACTCGCGCCAGCGCCTGGGTCTGCCCGGCAAGGGCCCGGTGGGCATCATCACCGACCTGTGCATCATGGAGCCGGAAGCCGGCACCCACGAATTCATCGTCACCTCGCTGCACCCGGGGGTGACCCGCGAGCAGGTGGTCGAGGCCACCGGCTGGCCGATCCGCTTCGCCGACAGCGTCAGCGAGACTCTCGACCCGAACGAGGAGGAGCTGACCGCGCTGCGTGCCCTGGAAGCCCGCACCGCCGCCGCCCACGGCCAGCAGGGAGGTGAGGAATGAGCCGCGACGTATTCATCTGCGATGCCGTGCGCACGCCCATCGGTCGCTTCGGCGGCGCCCTGGCACCCGTGCGTGCCGACGACCTGGCGGCCATCCCGCTCAAGGCGCTGATCGAGCGCAACCCGCAGGTGCGCTGGGACGAAGTCGACGAAGTGTTCCTCGGCTGCGCCAACCAGGCCGGCGAGGACAACCGCAATGTCGCGCGCATGGCGCTGCTGCTGGCGGGCTTGCCGGAGAGCGTTCCCGGCGTCACCCTCAACCGCCTCTGCGCCTCGGGCATGGACGCGGTGGGCACCGCCTTCCGCGCCATCGCTGCCGGGGAGATGGAGCTGGCCCTGGCCGGCGGCGTCGAATCCATGTCCCGCGCGCCCTATGTGATGGGCAAGGCGGACAGCGCCTTTGGCCGCAGCCAGAAGATCGAAGACACCACCATCGGCTGGCGCTTCATCAATCCGTTGATGAAGGCGCAGTACGGCGTCGACGCCATGCCGCAGACCGCCGACAACGTCGCCGACGACCAGCAGGTCAGCCGCGAAGACCAGGACGCCTTCGCCCTGCGCAGCCAGCAGCGCGCCGCTCGTGCCCAGGCTGAGGGCTTCTTCGCCGAGGAGATCGTCCCGGTGGTGATCAAGGGCAGGAAGGGCGACACGGTGATCGACCAGGACGAGCACCTGCGGCCCGAGACCACCCTGGAGGCCCTGGCCAAGCTGAAGCCGGTCAACGGTGAAGGCAAGACCGTCACCGCTGGCAACGCCTCGGGCGTCAACGACGGTGCCGTGGCGCTGATCCTCGCCAGCGCCGAGGCGGTGAAGAAACACGGCCTGACCCCGCGCGCCAGGGTGCTGGGCATGGCCAGTGCCGGCGTGGCACCGCGGGTCATGGGCATCGGCCCGGTGCCGGCGGTGCGCAAGCTGCTGGAGCGCCTCAACCTGGGCATCGACCAGTTCGACGTCATCGAACTCAACGAAGCCTTCGCCGCCCAAGGGCTGGCTGTGACCCGTGACCTCGGCCTCGCCGACGATGACGCCCGGGTCAACCCCAACGGCGGCGCCATCGCCCTCGGCCACCCCCTGGGCGCCAGCGGCGCACGCCTGGTGCAGACGGCGTTGCACCAGTTGGAGAAGTCCGGCGGCAAGCTCGGTCTGGCCACCATGTGCGTGGGGGTGGGGCAAGGGCTCGCCCTGGCCATAGAACGGGTGTGACAGGCTACTGCGTTCGCTACGGCTGCTGTGCGCGGCGCAGCTGTAGGAACGCTCCCTGGAGCTGCGAGGCACGTGATGGGTTTCGCTCCGCTCTACCCATCCTACGGCTGGTCGGCGTGATGCAGCCGTAGGGTGGCTTCAGCCCACCATGACCCATCCGACGTAGCGGTTTGAGCTCGCTACGCCTGATGTGCCGGGCGAAGTGCGTAAAGGCTGGTCGTGACGGGCCGGCTGCTATAAAACGATTCACCTTCCTGATTTCCGGAGCACTGGCTTGAACAGCCCGAGCAACCAACTCTTCGATGCCTATTTCACCGCGCCGGCCATGCGCGCGATCTTCTGCGACCACGGCCGGGTGCAGGGCATGCTGGATTTCGAGGCCGCCCTGGCCCGTGCCGAGGCCCGTGTCGGGGTGATCCCTTCCGAGGCGGTGGCGGCCATCGAGGCGGCCTGCAAGGCCGAGCTCTATGATTTCCCCGCCCTGGCCGTGGCCATCGGCAGCGCCGGCAACTCGGCGATTCCGCTGGTCAAGGCGCTGGGCAAACGCATCGCCGCCCGCGACGCCGAGGCCGAGCGCCATGTGCACCTGGGCGCCACCAGCCAGGACGCCATGGACAGCGGCCTGGTGCTGCAGCTGCGTGCTGCCATCACCCTGCTGGAAAACGATCTCGCCACGCTCGCCGAGGGCCTGGCCGGGCAGGCGCGCCTGCATGCCGATACGCCGCTGGCCGGGCGCACCTGGCTGCAGCACGCCACGCCCGTGACCCTGGGCATGAAGATCGCCGGCTGGCTGGGTGCGGTGACCCGTCACCGCCAGCGCCTGGCCGAGCTCAAGCCGCGCCTGCTGTGCCTGCAGTTCGGTGGCGCCTCCGGCAGCCTCGCGGCGCTGGGCGACAAGGCCTTCGCCGTGGCCGGTGCCCTGGCGGAGGAACTGGACCTGGCCCTGCCCGAGCAGCCCTGGCACACCCAGCGCGATCGCCTGGTGGAGTTCGCCAGCCTGCTGGGGCTGGTCGCCGGCAGCCTGGGCAAGCTGGGGCGCGACCTCAGCCTGCTGATGCAGACCGAGGCGGGTGAGGTCTTCGAGCCCGCGGCGCCGGGCAAGGGCGGTTCGTCCACCATGCCGCACAAGCGCAACCCGGTGAGCGCCGCCGTGCTCATCGGTGCCGCCACCCGTGCACCGGGCCTGGTGGCGACCCTGCTGGCCGCCATGCCCCAGGAACACGAGCGCAGCCTGGGCCTGTGGCACGCCGAATGGGAAACCCTGCCGGAGCTCTGCTGCCTGGTATCCGGCGCCTTGCAGCAGGCGCTGCTGGTGGTCCCGGGCCTGGAGGTGGACGCCGCGCGCATGCGCCGCAACCTGGACCTGACCCAGGGGCTGGTGCTGGCCGAGGCGGTGAGCATCGCCCTGGCCCAGCGCATCGGCCGCGACGCCGCCCACCACCTGGTCGAGCGGTGTTGCCGCCAGGCGGTGAAGGAGGGGGCGCACCTGCGTGCCGTGCTCGGCGCCGAGCCCGAGGTCACCGCGCAACTGTCCGCCGACGAGCTGGACCGCCTGCTCGATGCGGCCCACTACCTCGGTCAGGCGCGTCGCTGGGTCGACCGCGCCGTGGCCGAGCATCAGAATTTCTCGCGTTAGGAGCCTTTGCATGCCTGCCGTACGACTCGCCGATGGCGACCTGAACTACCTGCTCGAAGGCCCGGCCGATGCGCCGGTGCTGGTCCTCAGCAACTCCCTGGGCACCGACCTGCACATGTGGGACGCGCAGGCCGCGGCCTTCGCCGAACACTTCCGCTTGCTGCGCTACGACACCCGTGGCCATGGCGCCTCCCTGGTCAGCGAAGGCCCCTACAGCATCGAGCAGAACGGCCGTGACGTGCTGGCCCTGCTGGATGCGCTGGATATCGCCCAGGCCTCGTTCTGCGGCCTGTCCATGGGTGGGCTGATCGGCCAGTGGCTGGGAATCCATGCGCCGGAGCGCATCCAGCGCCTGGTGCTGTGCAACACCGCCGCCAAGATCGGCACCCCGGATGTGTGGAACCCGCGCATCGAGACGGTGCTGCGCGATGGCCAGGCGGCCATGGCGGCCCTGCGCGATGCCTCCATCGCCCGCTGGTTCACCCCGGACTTCGCCGAGGCGCAACCGGCCAAGGTCGAGCCCATCGTCGCCATGCTGGCGCAGACCTCGCCCCAGGGCTACGCGGCCAACTGCGCGGCGGTGCGCGACGCCGACTTCCGCGAGCGACTGGACGCCATCCGCGCGCCGACCCTGATCGTCTGCGGCAGCGGCGATGCGGTGACCACGCCCGAGCATGGCCGCTTCCTGCAGGCGCATATCGTCGGGGCGGAGCTGGTTGAGTTCGCCGCCGCGCACCTGTCCAACGTCCAGGCCGGTGAAGCCTTCACCCGCCGGGTGCTGGACTTCCTGAACGCCAAGGGCTAGCGAGGAGCGACCGATGGACGAGAAAGAGCGCTACGAAGCCGGCATGCAGGTGCGCCGCGCCGTGCTGGGCGATGCCCATGTCGACCGCAGCCTGCAGAACCTCACGCCCTTCAACGAAGAGTTCCAGGAGATGATCACCCGCCATGCCTGGGGCGATATCTGGACGCGCCCGGGCCTGCCGCGCCACACCCGCAGCCTGGTGACCATCGCCATGCTCATCGGCATGAACCGCGAGGGCGAGCTGCGCCTGCACCTGCGCGCCGCGAAGAACAACGGGGTCACCCGCGACGAGATCAAGGAAGTGATCATGCAGAGCGCCATCTACTGCGGCATTCCAGCCGCCAATGCCACCTTCCACCTGGCCGAATCGGTGTGGGACGAGCTGGGCGTGGAATCGCTGCAGGACTGACCCGCGAGCCATACAAACGCCGCCCGGACCCCGCATCCGGGCGGCGTTTTTGTGTGTGCGGCGTATCCCGTTCACGCACCAAGGCCACCGCCGCTGGTTGCACCTGTAGGGGCGAATTCATTGGCTCTGTCTGCGTTAGCTGTTGTGGTTTTAATGCAAGTGCTCAAGCACGGTCCTTTCCGGGCGCCCAAGGGTTCGTGCCGCCTCCACCGCATGGGTTTCGCTTCGCTCGCGGAACGCCGCCCGACCCATCCTACGAAAGCCTTTGCGTACCACGTGGCGATGCGCTGGACGAAGAAAGTTGGAGCAGCCGCCAACGCCCCTCCAGGAGGCCGAACGCAGTCGTTGCGCCGGGGGACGAGCGGCATGGATGCCGCGAGAGGCGCGCCAGGCCATGG
>NZ_QKRU01000074.1:0-34492 GCF_003234055.1 Pseudomonas sp. 57B-090624 | reverse complement strand
CATCTGACCGGCAGCGCCGCGCCCCCTGGGTTGAGTGGTTCCCCGCGTGCGCGAGGATGACGAGGGGGCACACACCATCCCTCTACACCGTCACCCCCGCGCACGCGGGGGCCCACTGAACAACATCCCGCCCCCACCCGTGTGAGCGCATTCATTCGCGATTCGGCGCACCAGGCAACGCCGTGCCCCCTGGCTTGAGTGGTTCCCCGCGTTCGCGAGGATGACGGTGCGGCACACGCTATCGCCACACATCGTCACCCCCGCGCACGCGGGGGCCCACTGGACAACCGGCACTACACTCTCACCTGCCCGCTGCACCTTTACGCAAGCCCCTGGCACGCCGGCACAACGGCTGGCACAGGCAGACAACGGGTTGGCAGACAGAGCAATTTCCCTGGCACAGCCACAAGGCAGACTGGTACTGCAGAAATCTGCCAACGTACCCGCGATCCGCCAGACCAATAATTCAGGGAGCCCCCCTAATGCGAATAAACAGGATCCTCGTCCATTCAGCGCTGAGCCTAGGCCTTGCGCTGGCGGGGCTGAACGCCCATGCGGACCTTCCCGCCGACACCATCGGCCAGGTGACCTTGCCCTTCCCGCCCGAACCGCACCGCGCCTACATCGTCGACGTCGAGTTCGAGAACTTCGTCGCCGGCCGCGTGACGGTGGTGGACCCGGAGAAGAAGAAGATGCTCGGCATGGTCAGCACCGGCTTCGCCGCGCCCTCGACCCTGAGCCGTGACGGCAAGCGCCTGTACACCGCCGACCTGTTCTATTCGCGCGGCACCCGGGGCACCCGCACCGACGTGCTGACCGCCTGGGACACCTCCACCCTGTCGCCGTCCTGGGAAGTGCTGATACCCACCAAGCGCGCCGAGATGCTGACCCAGCGCTACTCCCTGGGCACCAGCAGCGATGACCGCTTCGTCTACGTCTACAACTTCACCCCGTCCACCTCGGTGACCGTGGTCGACACCCAGGCCAAGGCGGTGACCGCCGAGATCGCCATCCCCGGCTGCGTGCTCAACTACCCGGTGGGCAAGCGCGCCTTCGCCTCGCTGTGCGGCGACGGCAAGCTGCAGGTGATCAAGCTCGACGAGAGCGGCAAGGAAGCCTCGCGCACGCAGACGCCGTTCTTCGACCCCAACGCCGAGAAGCTGGTGGAGCGCGGCATCGCCGTGGGCGACCGCTACTACTTCACCACCACCGAGGGCGAGGTGCGTGGCGTGGACTTCTCCGGCGACACGCCGAAGATGCTCGAACCCTGGTCGCTGACCACTGACGCCGAGCGCAAGGCCGGCTGGGCACCGGGCGGCTGGCAGCTGCTGGCCGTGGCACCCAGGCTCAACCGCCTGTACGTGCTGATGCACGACGCCCACGAGCCGATGAAATGGGAAGACCCGAGCCCCTTCGTCTGGGTCTACGACCTGAAGACCGGCAAGAAGGTCGCCACCCTGGAAGCGCCCAACCCGATCTGGAGCCTGGCCGCCACCAACGACGACAAGCCGCTGCTGCTGGGCACCAACATCACCGGCGGCCTGGAGGTCTTCGACCTGGCCAGCGGCAAGCACACCGGCACCATGGAAAAGATCGCCAAGACGCCGATCCAGATCCTCAGCCACTAGGAGGTCCGCATGTACAGCGACCCGATCTTCGTCATCGCCAGCGCCCTCGCCGTCGCGGTGATCCTGGCCAGCGCCGCGACCCACAAGTTGCGTGCGCCGGCCCGGTTCCGCGACCAGGTGGAGGCCTACCAGCTGCTGCCGAAGGTGCTGCTCAAGCCCTTCGCCCGGCTGCTGCCGCTGCTGGAGGTGGCCCTGGCCTTCGCCCTGCTGGTGCCCGCCAGCCGCGCCGTCGCCGCCCTCGGTGCGGCCCTGCTGCTGGCCGCCTACGCCGGCGCCATCGGCCTGAACCTGTGGCGCGGCCGTCGCGACATCGATTGCGGCTGCTCCGGCCCGGACCAGTCCCAGCCCATCCGCCCGCAGTTGCTGCTGCGCAACGCGGTGCTGGTGGCCCTGGCGCTGGTCGCCACCCTCACCCCCGGCGCCCGTGAACTGGGCGCCTTCGACGGCTTCGTGGTGATCGCTGCGGCCGCCGTCGCCCTGCTCATCTATGCCGCGGCCGATGGCCTGCTGGCCAACAGCCCCCGTCTGCTCAAACTCATTGGAAGGTGAAATATGGAAGGCCTGATCGTTTCCAACATCCTGCTCTGGTGCCTGCTGCTCGCCCTGGCCTTCGCCGTGATGGGCCTGGTGCGCCAGATCGGCGTGCTCCACGCACGCCTGGCCCCGGCCGGCGCGCTGATGATGGACAAGGGCGTCGCCGTCGGTGACCCCGCGCCCAAGGTGACCGCCGCCGACCGCAACGGCCGCCCGGTGAACTTCGGCTATGCCGGCGAGAAGGCGCAGTTGCTGTTCTTCCTCTCGCCCACCTGCCCCATCTGCAAATCCCTGCTGCCGGCCATCCGCTCCATCGCCAGGGAACAGGCCGACCGCCTGGAAGTGGTCTACGTCAGCGACGGCGACATGGACGCCCAGGCCGCGCTGATCCGCGAGCACAAGCTGGAAGACGTCACCTACGTGGTCGGCCCGGAAGTGGGCATGACCTACCAGATCGGCAAGCTCCCCTACGCCGCACTGATCGACAAGGCCGGCACCCTGCGTGCCAAGGGCCTGGTCAATTCCCGCGAGCACCTGGACAGCCTGTTCGAGACCGAACACCTGGGCAGCGCGACCCTGCAGCAGTACCTGCACGGCGGCCATTCCCATGGCCACTCGCACTCCGCACAACAATAAGGAAGGGAGACTTCCATGAAACTGCTCGACCTCCTGTTCGAACGCTCCGCCCGGCACGTCGCCGACACCACCTCGCGGCGCAAGCTGCTGGCCCGCTTCGGCTCGCTGATGGTGGCCGGCGCCGCACTGCCGGTGCTGCTGCCCATCGACCGCACCGCCAAGGCCCTGGCCGCCGAAGCGCCCCAGGCCGGCGACCCGGGCGACCCGACCAGCTGCGACTACTGGCGCTACTGCTCCATCGACGGCTTCCTCTGCAGTTGCTGCGGCGGCACCGTCACCTCCTGCCCGCCGGGCACCGAGGTGTCCCAGGTGACCTGGATCGGCACCTGCCGCAACCCGGCGGACGGCAAGGACTACATCATTTCCTACAACGACTGCTGCGGTAAGCACAGCTGCGCCCAGTGCGCCTGTACCCGCAACGACAGCGAGGAGCCGGCCTACCGCCCCTTCAACAACAACGACGTGAACTGGTGCCTGGCCGCCAAGTCGCACATCTACCACTGCACCATCTCGGTGATCCGCGGCGTGGCGATATGAACGGAGGGGTTGTCATGCGAGCACTGTTCGTCGCCGCGCTGGCCTGCGCCATGGCAGCCCCGCCGGCGTTCGCCCGGGCGATCCCCGACCCGCACCAGCGGGCCGCGCCCGGCAACGAGGCACAGCAGAAGCCGATCGCCCAGGCGGGCTACAGCACGCCGGTGAACTACCAGCTGCAATGCGCCGGCTGCCACCTGGGTGACGGCACCGGTTCGAAAGCCAACGACACGCCACGGATGAAGGACTTCGTCGGCAACTTCCTCAAGGTCGAGGGCGGTCGCGAGTTCCTCGTGCGCGTGCCGGGCATGTCCCAGTCCGCGCTCAACGACGCGCAACTGGCCGACCTGCTCAACTGGCTGATGCGCGAGGACGGCATGGCCGGCAAGAGCATGCCCGCGCGCTACGTGCCCTACAGCGCCGAGGAAGTCGCCCGCCTGCGCAAGGTGAACATGCTCAACCTGCCCGGCACCCGCGCCGAGCTGATCGCGCGGATGCGCCAGCAGGGCATCCCCATCGAGGACGGCATGGACTACTGAGCGCCCCGCCCCTTTCAAGCCCGCCTTCATGGCGGGCTTTTTATTGGGCTGCGGCGGCCCATTGTGGGAGCCGATGGAGTGCCGGCTCACTCGCAGCAAGGTGCCGGCGGGGAGTCTTTCGCGGCTGAAGCCGCTCCCACAGGGAAAGCCCGCAGCGAGGCCGGACATCGCTGTGTTGGGCCTCGCTGCGCTCGGCGCCAACCTACATGCCCTGCCTGATCGATGGAGCTGATCGGGATGTAGGGTGGATGGCGCTCTTTCATCCACCAGGCGATGTCACCGGGGAATACGGTGCGGGGGCTGGGCGAATGAATCGGCTCTGTCTGCGTTAGCTGTTGTGGTTGTAATGCAAGCGCTCAAGCACGGCTCTTTCCGGGCACCGAAGTATTTCTGCCACCTCCACCGCATGGGTTTCGCTTCGCTCTACACCATCCTACGAAAGCCTGTGCGCACCACGTGGCGATGCGCTGGACGAAGAAAGTTGGAGTGGCGGTGGCACGAACCCTTGGGCGCCCGGAAAGGGTCGTGCTTGAGCGCTTGCATTAAAGTCACAACACTTAACGCAGACAGAGCCAATGAATTCGCCCCTACAGCTGCCGTGTGGGGCATCGTGCCGGCGTACCCGACAGGGCGGGCTAGACCACCAGGCTGAGCCAGGCGGAGGCCAGGAGCAGCAATGCCATTGCCTGGTTGAAGCGCTTCTGCGCGGCGGCGCTGCGCCACAGGCGGGCGCTGCCGAAGCCGAGCAGCGCCCAGGCGCCCATGCAGGGGATGGAGACCAGCAGGAAGACCAGGGACAGCGTGACCACCCGCGCGGCCTTGTCGGCGCCCTCCCCGGCGAATACGCCGACCACCGCCAGGGCCATCATCCACACCTTGGGGTTGACCAGCTGCAGGCCGATGGCGCCGCCCAGGCCCAGGCGCGTGCCGGGCTCGGCGGGGTCGTCCAGCGAACGCGCCTCGCTGCGCAAGATCTGCCAGGCCAGCCAGCTCAGCCAGGCGATGCCGGCCCAGGCCATGGCCCGTTGCAGCATGGGGTGGCGGGCCAGCACCTCGCCCAGGCCCAGCCCCACCAGCAGCACGATGGCCGCTGCAGCGCAGCAGGCGCCGAGGACGATGGGCAGCGCCGCGCCCAGGCCGAAGCGCGAGGCATTGCTGAGCACCAGGATATTGGTGGGCCCGGGGGTGATGGAGGCGACGAAGGCGAACAGCAGGAAAGGCAGCAGCTGTTCCATGGTCAGCCCCCGCAACGAGGGTGAAGCGAGAGGGAACGGGGCATCGGTGAGGGCTCCTGTGAAGACGAGCCCCATGTTCGCCGCCGCGCCCGGCTCAGTCTGGAAGCTTTGAGCAGCGCTTGCGGTAGTCCGCCGGGGTCAGCCGGTAGGCGCGGCGGAACCAGCGCCCGAGGTGGCTCTGGTCGGCGAAGCCGAGGGCGCTGGCGACCTGCGCCGGCGTGTCGCCCCGGGCCAGCAGGGTGCGGGCGCGGGCCAGGCGCAGCTGGATCAGGTAGGCGTGGGGCGCCAGGCCGAAGGCGGCCTTGAAGGCACGGGTGAGGCGGAAGCGGTCGACACCGGTGATGCGGGCCAGGTCGTCCAGGCCGATCTCCTCGTCCAGGTGCGCGTGCAGGTAGTCCCGTGCACGCAGCGCCACCCGGGGCAGGCGCGGGTCCTGTGGCTGGCACAGGCGCCAGTGCAGGTGCCCGGTCATCTTCGCCAGCAGGTTGTCGATGGCGGCCTGGCGCAGCATGCGCACCTCGTTGCCGTGCAGGGCGTGGAAGGCCTGCAGGGTGGCATGCGCCAGGGTCGGGTCGTGGGCCAGGGTGTCGGCGAAGCTCGGCTGGCAGCCGGCCGGGGCGTCCTCGAACAGCGCGTGCATCTCGCGCTCGATCCAGTGCGGGTCGAGGTAGAGCGTGGAATAGGTGAAGCCTTCCTCGGTGGGCGCGTGGCCGTCATGGATCTCGCCCGGCTCGAGCAGGAACACCTGCCCCGGGGTGCTGACGTTGCGCCGGCGCCGGCAGTTGAACTGCTGCACACCCTGTTCGGTGACGCCCACCAGGTAGCTGTCGTGCCAGTGCGGGTCGTAGGCGTGGCCCTGGAAATGGGCGCGGATGGTCTCGATGCCCGTGTCACCGTCCTGCGCGAGATCGATCCAGTTGCGATTTTCCAAGGGGCTCTCCAGGGGCCAGGGTGCAAGCCTGCACCGGGCGCGGTTGGAAGGCCATTATCGGTCGTCGGAAAAACGCGTCTGGAAGATTCGTGCAGCAAACGGCCCCTTGCGGGGCCGTCGGCGGATCAGGGCTTCTGGCTGTAGCTCTGGATCAGGTTGGCGTAGGCCGGCAGGTGGCCCCCGAGGATGCCGCCGAAGCCCTCGATGTCGTTGCGCCAGTCACGGTGCAGCTCGCAGCCGACGCTGAACCAGTTCATCAGCTGGGCGCCAGCCTGGCTCATGCGATCGAGGGCGGCGTCGCGCACCACCGGATTGAAGGTGCCGGAGGCGTCGGTGACGACGAACACCTCGAAGCCCTCCTCCAGGGCCGACAGGGTCGGGAACGCCACGCAGACGTCGGTCACCACGCCAGCGATGATCAGCTGCTTGCGGCCGGTGGCCTTCACTGCGTCGACGAAATCGGCGTTGTCCCAGGCGTTGATCTGGCCCGGGCGCGGGATGTAGGGCGCATCCGGGAACAGGGCCTTGAGCTCCGGCACGATGGGGCCGTTGGGGCCGTTCTCGAAGCTGGTGGTGAGGATGGTCGGCAGGTTGAAGAACTTGGCGATGTCGGCCAGGGCCAGCACGTTGTTCTTGAACTCGTCGGGGGTGAAGTCACGCACCAGCGACAGCAGGCCGGCCTGGTGGTCGACCAGCAGCACGGCGGCGTTGTCCTTGTCGAGGCGGTTATAGCGGTAAGCCATGGCATTTCTCCTTGCTTCGGTTGGACGCCGGCCCCGAGGGCCGGCGGGAGGTTGCAGGGGACAGTGCGGATCAGAAGGCGAAGCACGAGCAGCCGAACGCGCCCCAGAAGCCCTGGAAGTCGCTCACCGGCACGCTGGAGAGGCGCGCCCGCTCGTGGCTGTGGGCGTGCACGCCGCACGGGCCGACGCACTGGTGCACCTGCGCCACCAGCGGCGCGCTCGGGCGCCAGTGCCCGGGCACCTTGGCCACCGGCGACCAGTCCGGCAGCACCGGCACGGTCGGCGGCGCGAGGTCGTCGAACTCGGCGGCGGCGTGCACCACCTTGCCGTCCACCACCGTGAGCACGGACTCGATCCACTTGATGGCTTCTTCCTCGACGCTGAAGAAGTCCGCCGAAAGCGCCACCAAATCGGCCAGCTGGCCCACCTTGATCTGGCCCTTCTTGCCCTGCTCCGAGGAGAACCAGGCGCTGCCGTGGGTGAACAGCTCCAGCGCGGTGGCGCGGCTCAGGCCCTGCGGGTACAGCTCCAGGCCGCCGACGGTGCGGCCGCTGACCAGCCAGTAGAGCGAGGTCCAGGGGTTGTAGCTGGAGACGCGGGTGGCGTCGGTTCCGGCGCCCACGGGCACGCCCTCGGCGAGCATGCGCTGGATCGGCGGGGTCTTCTCGGCGGCCTTGGAGCCGTAGCGCTCGACGAAGTACTCGCCCTGGAAGGCCATGCGGTCCTGGATGGCGATGCCGCCGCCCAGGGCGCGCACGCGCTCGATGTTCCTCGGCGTGATGGTCTCGGCGTGGTCGAAGAACCAGGGCAGGCCGTTGAAGGGGATGTCGCGGTCGACCTTCTCGAACACGTCGAGCATGCGCGAGATGGATTCGTCGTAGGTGGCGTGCAGGCGGAAGGGCCAGCGCTGCTCCACCAGGTGGCGCACCACCGGTTCCAGTTCCTGCTCCATGGTCTGCGGCAGGTCCGGGCGCGGTTCGAGGAAGTCCTCGAAATCGGCGGCGGAGAACACCAGCATCTCGCCGGCGCCGTTGTGGCGGAGGAAGTCGTTGCCCTGGCCGTATTTCACCGAGCCGGTCCAGCGCTTGAAGTCCTCCAGCTCTTCCTTGGGCTTCTGGGTGAACAGGTTGTAGGCGATGCGCACGGTGAGCTGGTCGGCCTTGGCCAGCTGCTCGATCACCTGGTAGTCCTCCGGGTAGTTCTGGTAGCCGCCGCCGGCGTCGATCGCGCTGGTGATGCCCAGGCGGTTGAGCTCGCGCATGAACTGGCGGGTGGAGTTGACCTGGTAGTCCAGCGGCAGCTTCGGGCCCTTGCTCAGGGTCGAGTAGAGGATCATCGCGTTGGGGCGGGCCACCAGCATGCCGGTGGGCTCGCCACGGCTGTCGCGGACGATCTCGCCGCCCGGCGGGTTGGGCGTGTCCTTGGTGTAGCCGACCACTTTCAGCGCGGCGCGGTTGAGCAGCGCGCGGTCGTAGAGGTGGAGCACGAACACCGGGGTGTCCGGCGCGGCCTTGTTCAGCTCATCGAGGGTCGGCATGCGCTTCTCGGCGAACTGGAATTCGTTCCAGCCACCCACCACGCGCACCCACTGCGGCGTCGGCGTGCGGTCGGCCTGTTCCTTGAGCATGCGCAGGGCATCGGCCAGGGACGGCACGCCCTCCCAGCGCAGCTCCAGGTTGTAGTTGAGGCCGCCCCGGATGAGGTGCAGGTGCGAGTCGTTGAGGCCGGGGATGACGCTGCGCTTCTTCAGGTCGACGACGCGGGTGGCGTCGCCGCGCAGGGCCATGGCCTCGGCGTCGCTGCCGACGGCGATGAAGCGGCCGTCCCTGATGGCCACGGCCGTGGCGCTGGGGTTGTCGCGGTCCACCGTGTGCAGGCGGCCATTGAAGAGGATGAGATCGGCTTTCATGTCGGTTCCCGAAGTGGCGGCGAAAGAGGCGCCGGGCATGCCGGCGAAAGGCAGGGCGGACCAGAGCGCACCCGCCGCGCCCAGCACGGAGCTGTTGGCGAGGAAGCGGCGGCGGCCCCGGTTGGTGTCGTCGTTGTCCATGGTGTTCTCCGGTCAGCGGGCGTTGAGCCAGCCGGCGAACAGCCGGGTGGCACGGGGCATGAAGAGGTAGACGACCAGCAGCACGATGCTCGCGGTGATCACCAGGTTGCTGCCCAGGTAGCTGCCCAGCCAGGGCAGGCGGGCGAAGGCCGGCTGCCACAGCAGCGGCACCACCAGGCTCAGCGGCAGGATCACCAGGAAGGTGACGCAAGCCTGCTTCCAGCGCGGCGGCTGGGGCGCGTCCGGCGCCTGCGGGGTGAACCAGAACTCGCGCTCGTCCTGCACCTCGATGCGGTCGCCATCGGCCAGCAGCGGCTCGGCTTCGGCGATCAGGGCGCGGCGTTCGCTGGAGTCCAGCCAGTCCTGCAGCTGCCCGGTGCTGGCGAAGCGCAGCACGCAGGTGAACAGCGCGAGGCCGGCTTCGTGGCCGCGCATCACGTCGATGCCGAGGTGCCCGGGGTAGCCCCGTGCAGTGGTGATGGTGCGGCGCAACCAGGCTTCGTAGTCGGCCTCGCTACCCGCGCGGATACGGTGGCGTACCAGCAGGGTGACGACTTCCCGCGTGAGTTCATCGGGCATGTCCAGCTCCTGTCGAGGGGTTGAGCGCCGGCAGCCGGCGCCGGAGAAATCAGCGTAGCAGTGCCGTTGCGCCCTGCCCGCCGAGGCGCGGCAGGGGCCAGGCGAGCGCGCCCGGGCCACTGATCAGGAGGGTGGTGAAGACGATCAGCAGCAGCCAGGCGAACTGGCCTTCGGCGATGGACCAGCCCGGGTGCACGACGACGAGCGAGACCAGCAGCACGACCAGGATCGGCACGCAGGCCAGGCGGGTCAGGGTGCCGCAGAGGATCGCCAGCGGGCAGGCCACTTCGGCGAAGATCGCCAGCAGCAGCGTCGGCAGCGCGCCCAGGTGCAGCGGGTCCTCGATCAGCCTCAGTTCCTGGCTGAAGCCCAGCAGCTTGGGCAGGCCGTGCACCCAGAGCAGCAGCAGCGCGCCGCTGGCACGCAGGAACAGCAGGCCCCAGTCACTCGGCCCAGCCGGCGGCAGTGTCGTGGCGGCGTTCGCCATGGTGTCGCTCCGGTCGGTTGGATTGGCGGCCATGGTGCCGCGCCAGGCCGGGAACGACTTGTATGGATGTGCTGGCTTGGTCCCGATGTGCCCTCGCGGTGGCCATCCTGGCGACCGGGCCGCGTTCGGGGGCTGGCGAACGCCGCGCACTGGGCCAGAATGGCATCGCCCCCTTGCGCCACGCGCGAGCCGGCGAGATGCTGCGCGCCCCCGCCACCACCCGAGGCCCACTCCGAATGCCCGACATGCTGCAGAACTACCCGCTGATCTTCGGCATCGCCCTGGTGCTGGCCGACCTGATCGCCTGGCGCCTGCTGCCGGCCAACCCGGCGGCGTGGCGGGTCCTGGCGCGACTCGGGCTGTTCCTCGCCTACAGCGCGCTGATCATCAACGCGGGGCTCAGCCCGCTGCTGCCGCCGCCCGGCGCCGACACGGCCCAGGCACTGACCGGCACGCTGCTGGAGATCGTCTGGTGGCTTTACTGCGCGCGCACCCTGACCGTGGTGCTGGGCCTGCTGCTGATCTCCCGCAGCGGCCACACCGGGCGCCTGCTGCAGGACGTGATGGGCGCGGTGATCTTCCTCGTCGCCATCGTCGCCGCCGCCGGCTACGTGATGCAGCTGCCGGTCAAGGGCCTGCTGGCCACCTCCGGCGCCATGGCGATCATCGTCGGCCTGGCGTTGCAGAGCACCCTGGCGGACGTGTTCTCCGGGATCATCCTCAACACCACCAAGCCCTATCAGCTGGATGACTGGATCTCCATCGACGGCACCGAGGGCAAGGTCATCGAGATCGACTGGCGCGCCACCCACCTGCTCACCAGCCAGGGCAGCACGGCGGTGATCCCCAACTCGGTGGCGGCCAAGGCGAAGATCCTCAACAGCAGCCGCCCCAACGATGCCCACGGGGTCTCCATCAGCCTGGAGGTGCCCGCCAGCGTGCGCCCGCGCCGGGTGCTGGACGCCCTGGAGAAGACCCTGCAGGGCTGCAGCGCCCTGCTCGCCGCCCCCGCGCCCAAGGTGGCGATCAAGAGCGCCGGCGCCTCGGTCAATGTCTACGAGGCGAGCGGCTTCGTCGGACCGAAGACCAGCAAGGTGGAGGTGCGCAACCTGATGTTCGACCTCGCCCATCGCCACCTGGAGGCCAGCGGCGTGGTGTGGAAGGCCGATGCCCTGCCCCAGCCGCGCCAGCGCCTGCTGCTGGACGAGGTGAAGATCTTCCGTGCCCTGGGCAACGAGGAGAAGGACCTGATCGCCCAGGCCATGGATGCCCGCGACTACCTGGCCGGCCAGGTGGTGCTGGATGCCGGCGAGGTGGCCGGGCACCTGCTGGTGATCGGCACCGGGGTGATCTCGGCGGCGGTGCCCGACGGCGACGCCTGGGTCGAGGCCGGGCGCATGGGCCCCGGCGAGATCATGGGCGAGGAAGGCATCATCGACGACGCCCCTTCCAGCGCCCGCTTCACCGCCCTCACCTCCTGCCGCCTGTACCGCATCGAGCGCGACAACATCCGCGCCTGCCTGGAACAGCGCAGCGAAATCCGCACCGCCTTAAACCGCCTGCACACCTTCCGCGAACAGGCCAGCCACTCCCTGCTGCTGCAGAAGCCCACCGCCATCCGCAAGGGCGGCTTCCTGCAGTGGTTGCAAAAGCGCTGACGCAAGCCGCCTCGTAGGATGGGTAGAGCGCAGCGAAACCCATGCTGACGGAGCGCCGAGACTCCCGGACTACCCGCGCGCCGTGCCCTCCCACAGGGCACGTGCCCATGCCCAGCGCGCAAGGCGATGGGTTTCGCGTTGCTCTACCCATCCTACGAAGTGCTGCAGAAGCCCACCGCCATCCGCAAGGGCGGCTTCCTGCAGTGGTTGCAAAAGCGCTGACGCAAGCCCGCCTCGTAGGATGGGTAGAGCGCAGCGAAACCCATGCTGACGGAGCACCGAGACTCCCCGGACTACCCGCGCGCCGTGCCCTCCCACAGGGCACATGCCCATGCCCATGCCCAGCGCGCAAGGCGATGGGTTTCGCGTTGCGCTACCCATCCTACGAATTAGCCACTCGCTCACCCTGAGCTTTTCTACACTCCAGACAGGAACCCTTCCCGACTGGAGAGGAGACGACCATGCGCATAGGCGTGCCCAAGGAGATCAAGAACCACGAGTACCGCGTGGGCCTGACGCCGCAGTCCGTCGCGGAACTGCACCGGCTGGGCCATGAGGTCTGGATCGAGACCCACGCCGGCGCCGGCATCGGGTTCAGCGACACCGACTACCTGGAAGCCGGCGGGCATATCGCCGCCAGTGCCGACGAACTCTTCTACACCGCCCAACTGCTGGTGAAGGTCAAGGAACCGCTGGCCACCGAACGCTCGCGCCTGCGCCCCGACCAGACGCTGTTCACCTACCTGCACCTGGCCCCCGACCGGCCGCAGACCGAAGAGCTGATGGCCTCCGGCGCCACCTGCATCGCCTACGAGACGGTCACCGACAACCTCGGCCGCCTGCCCCTGCTGGCCCCGATGTCGGAGGTGGCCGGGCGCATGTCCATCCAGGCCGGCGCCAGTTGCCTGGAGAAGGCCCGGGGTGGGCGCGGCGTGCTGCTCGGCGGCGTACCGGGCGTGGCCCCGGGCAAGGTGGTGGTGCTCGGTGCCGGGGTGGTCGGCAGCCACGCGGTGGCCATGGCCGTCGGCCTGGGCGCCGACGTCACCGTGCTGGACCGCAACGTCGATGCCCTGCGCCGCCTGGACACCCTCTACGGCAACCGCATCACCACCCTCTGCTCCACCCATGCGGCCCTGCGCGAGCAGGTGCTGGCCGCCGACCTGGTGATCGGCGGCGTGCTGGTCCCCGGCGCCGCCGCACCCAAGCTGATCACCGCCGAGATGGTGGCGCTGATGGCCGAGGGCGCGGTGCTGGTGGATGTCGCCATCGACCAGGGCGGCTGCGCCGAAACCTCCCATGCCACCACCCACGCGGCGCCCACCTACAAGGTCGACGGCGTGGTGCACTACTGCGTGGCCAACATGCCCGGCGCCGTGGCGCGCACCGCGACCCTGGCGCTGAACAACGCCACCCTGCCCTTCGTCATCGCCCTGGCCAACAAGGGGACGCGCAAGGCCCTGGCGGACGACGCGCACCTGCGCAACGGCCTCAACGTCGCCCGTGGCCGCCTGGCCAACGGGGGTGTCGCCGACGCCCACAACCTGCCCTGGACCGCGCCGGCGGAGCTGGTGAAGGAGCTGCCCTAGGCGTCGGACTGCCCCTGCCTTCGCGGTGTGAGCGCGTTGGGCCGGGGTATCACCCGGTTGCACCCGCTCGTCCGTCTCATGCTGCAAAAGTGACCGAGGGGGATTCACCAGTCACAGCCAAAATGCCATCATGCGCGCCGCCCGGCGCCGGGCTTCCCGCGCCGGCACGTTCGGCGATGGAATGCCCACAGATACGAAGGCCCGCAACCCGGCCTCATGCCCCACGGCGCCAACGCGCCCGGGCTCTTCTCCGCGTCCTGCGGAACCCCCACAGCGTCCAGCCAAGGCCCGCTTCGTGCGTCGGCCCGGCCCTGGCTGTGTTCGCGGCCAGACGGCGACCCCGTACTCCGCGCTGTAACGACTATCCCGCAGCCTGGCAAAACCCGGCTGTCGAATAACAGGCACACCCGCTGCCAGAACACGTGGATACCTTGCGATGCCCAACAACCTGAAATTCAGCCACAAGATCCTCCTGGCAGCGTCGCTGGTGATGATCACCGCCTTCGCCTGCTTCGTGCTGTTCAACGACTATCGCCAGCGCCAGACCCTGCGCACCGACGTGCACAACTCGCTGCAGGACCTCGGCGCGCTGACCACCAGCAACATCAAGAACTGGCTGGAAGGCCGCATCCAGCTGCTCGAATCCCTCGGCCAGCAGGTCGCCGCCAATGGCACCGAGAAGGAGCAACTGGCCCGCTCCATCGGCCTGCCGGTGTATGGCCAGCGCTTCCAGCTCAGCTACTTCGGCGGTGAAGACGGCCTGATGTTCTCGGTGCCGGCCGGCAATCGCCCCGCCGACTACGACCCGCGCCAGCGCGGCTGGTACAAGGCCGCCAGCGCCGCCCAGGGCACCATCCTCACCGAGCCGTACATCGCCGCCTCCTCGGGCAAGCTGGTGATCACCATCGCCACCCCGGTACGCGTCGATGGCCGCTTCGTCGGCGTCGCCGGCGCCGACATGGACCTGGAGAGCATCACCCGCCTGATCAACTCGCTGAACTTCAAGGGCAACGGCCACGCCTTCCTGGTCAGCGCCCAGGGCAAGGTGCTGCTGCACCCGCAGAACCAGTACATCCTCAAGAACCTCAGCGACCTCTACCCCGGCGCCACCCCGGCCATCCGCCCGGGCGTCTCCGAGATCGAGGTGGACGGTCGCACCCAGTTCATCTCCTTCACCCCCATCGAGGGCGTGCCGTCCACCGACTGGTACATCGCCCTGGTGCTGGATCAGGACGCCGCCTTCTCCATGCTGGGCGAGTTCCGCACCTCGGCCATCATCGCCACCCTCATCGCCGTGGTCGTCACCTTCTTCCTGCTGGGCATGCTGATCCGCGTGCTGATGCAGCCGCTGCGGGTGATGGGCCGCGCCATGGGCGACATCGCCGAGGGCGAAGGCGACCTGACCCGCCGCCTGGAGGTGCACTCCCAGGACGAATTCGGCGAGCTGGCCCAGGCCTTCAACCGCTTCGTCTCGCGCATCCACGCGTCGATCCGCGAGGTGTCCTCGGCCACCATCCAGGTCAACGAAGTGGCCAAGCTGGTGGTCAACGCCTCCAATTCCTCGATGCACAACTCCGACGAACAGGCCCAGCGCACCAACAGCGTCGCCGCCGCGATCAACCAGCTGGGCGCCGCCGCCCAGGAGATCGCTCGCAACGCCGCCGACGCCTCGCACCAGGCCTCCGACGCCCGCGAACTGGCCGAGGAAGGCAAGCAGGTGGTCGGCAAGACCCTCACCGCCATGCACGAGCTGTCCACCAAGATCAGCGCCTCCAGCACCCAGATCGAGACCCTCGCCGGCAAGACGGTCGACATCGGCCAGATCCTCGACGTGATCAAGGGCATCTCCGAGCAGACCAACCTGCTGGCCCTCAACGCCGCCATCGAAGCCGCCCGCGCCGGCGAGGCCGGCCGTGGTTTCGCCGTGGTCGCCGACGAGGTGCGCAACCTCGCCCACCGCACCCAGGTGTCGGCGCAGGAGATCCACCAGATGATCGAAGAGCTGCAGGTCGGCTCCCGCGAGGCGGTCGGCACCATGACCGAGAGCCAACGCTACAGCCAGCAGAGCGTCGAGATCGCCAACCTGGCCGGCGAACGCCTCTCCAGCGTCACCCAGCGCATCGGCGAGATCGACGGCATGAACCAGTCCGTGGCCACCGCCACCGAGGAACAGACCTCCGTGGTCGAAGCCCTGAACATGGACATCACCGAGATCAACACCCTCAACCAGGAAGGCGTGGAAAACCTCCAGGCCACCCTGCGCGCCTGCGCCGACCTGGAGCAACAGGCCGAACGGCTCAAGCACCTGGTGGGCAGCTTCCGCATCTGACCGGCAGCGCCGCGCCCCCTGGGTTGAGTGGTTCCCCGCGTGCGCGAGGATGGCGAGGGGGCACACACCATCCCTCTACACCGTCACCCCCGCGCACGCGGGGGCCCACTGAACAGCATCCCGCCCCCACCCGTGGGAGCGCATTCATTCGCGATTCGGCGCACCAGGCAACGCCGTGCCCCCTGGCTTGAGTGGTTCCCCGCGTGCGCGAGGATGACGGTGCGGCACACGCTATCGCCACACATCGTCACCCCCGCGCACGCGGGGGCCCACTGAACAGCATCCCGCCCCCACCCTTAGTGGGAGCGAATTCATTCGCGATGGGAGCCGCCGGCGGTACCGTCGGTGCAGTCCTGCAACCTCGCCTGGTGGAGGTAGAAAGCGACCTCCACCCTACGCCCGGCACAGCCTCACTGAGTGATTGAAGCCCGCGTTTCCGGCAAGCGTGTCGGGCTGCACCCGACCTACGTCCGATACCCAACCCCGACCGGCGCGGCTCCGTGGGGCGGGTGAAACCCGCGTGCCGCTACTCGTCCTCCATCACCCGGGGCGGCAGGCCGATCTGCCCGCCGTGGCGCCGGCCCCAGTCATCGAGGACCCTGAGCGCATCCACCAGGGAGGCGCCCAGGGGAGTGATGCGGTATTCGACGCGGGGCGGCACCTGCTGGTAGTCGCGGCGCAGCACCAGGCCTTCCAGCTCCAGCTCGCGCAATTGCAGCACCAGCATCTTTTCGCTGATGCCGCCTACCTGCCGGCGCAGTTCGCCGAAGCGGCGCGCCTCGTCGCCGAGGCTGTAGAGGATCTGTGCCTTCCACTTGCCGCCGATGACCTTCATGGCGGCATCCAGGCCCGGGTTGCCAGGTTTTTCGAAGCGGCTCATCAGCGGCGCCCCCTGCTGCCGGGGCCCACGCGGGTTATCGAGGACATTGCCTGTCCCTCCGTAAGAGTTTTCTGAAATCGCGGCTATTGGGCAGCAACAGGCGAATGACCACCCTGACCTCAGTCAAATCGCACGCACAAAAACACCGGTACTCACCTTCAGGGTGGTGCCGGGCCGTTTTCAATGCTCGGTGCACAATGCCCGGCACACCCCCGCAGGGCGGGTGAAAGCCACTTTCGGCGATCACGCCGCCGGGCTGCACCCCACCTGCATCCAGACGATCAACGCAGCGCGCCGTGAAACGCCCTCAGCCGGCCAGCCGCTGTGCCAGAAAGTCGACGAACACCCGCACCTTCTGCTGCAAATGGCGGTTGCTGGCGTACAGGGCGTAGATGCTGCGGCGGGCCAGTGGCTGTTGCGGGAGCACCCGTTGCAGTTGGCCGCTGGCGAGGTGCGGATCGGCGATGAACGATGGCAGCGCGCCGATGCCGGCGCCGGCCAGCAGCAGGTCGCAGAGCATCAGGCTGTTGTCCACCGAGAGCCGGGTGCGCAGTTCCACGCCGCGCCCCTTGGGGCCGTCCAGGCGCCAGCCCCCGGGGTTGTCGGCCAGGCGGTAGGCGAGGCAGTCGTGGCCGCACAGGTCCTCCACTTGCTGGGGCGTGCCCCGCACCGCGAGGTAGCCGGGGGCGGCGCAGATCACCTGCTCCACCTCGCCCAGGCGCCGGGCGATGAGGCTGGAATCGGGCAGGCTGGAGCGGATGCGCAGTGACACGTCGAAGCCTTCGGAGACCGGGTCCAGCAGGTGGTCGTCCAGGGTCAGCTCAACATTCAGTTGCGGGTACAGCGCCATGAAGTCCACCAGCAGCGGCGACAGCACCTTGAGGCTGAACGACAGCGGCGCGTTGACCCGCAGGCGCCCGCTCACCTCCCCGGTGCCCAGGGCGGTGGCGTTTTCCAGGGCATCCAGCTCGTCCAGCAGGCGGCAGCACTCGGCGAAGTAGGCGCGCCCGGTGTCGGTGAGGCTCATTCGCCGGGTGGTGCGCAGCAGCAACAGGCTGCCCAGGCGCGCCTCCAGCTGGCGCACCTGCTTGCTCACCGCGGCGGTGGACTGGCCCAGGTCGACGGCGGCCTTGCTGAAGCCATCGAGTTCGACGACGCGGCGGAAGGTCCGCATGGCAACGAGCAGGTCCATATTTTCCCTTGGGTTGAATGTCTTTCAGCAGAGGCGGAGATTATCTCTTCAGGGCTGACAAATACCATCGCGGCATCCATCACCCACAAGGAATACCGCCATGCACCTGCCACGCCCCCTTTCCCGTTTCGCCGCCCTGCCCCTGCTGCTGTCCCTGGCCCAGGGCGCCCTCGCCGCCGAGGGAGTTGGCAAAAGCCCCTGGGGGCCGAAGGACGAGATCGGTCGCCTCAACCTGATCACCCCCGAGTCCCGCGCCGCCATCCTTGGCCGTCTCAGCGGCGGCAAGGCCTACGACCTGGCCGTGGAGTACTTCATCGGCATGCCCAGCTGGCAGGCAGCGGGCGACCCGCCCTACCAGATGTGGATGACCCACACGCCCCACGGCAACCTGCTGGCCGACCCGATGGGTGTCGGCGAGGCGATGAACCGCCACGTCAGCTACACCGGTTCGGCGGTGTCCATGTACGCCCACATGGGCACCCACATCGACGCGCTCAACCACTTCGGCCTGGAGGGCAAGATCTGGAACGGCTACGCCGCCGCCGACCACCTGGGCGACCGCGGCTGGAACGTGACCGGCGCGGAGAAGCTGCCGCCCATCGTCGCCCGTGGCGTGCTCATCGACATCCCAGCCGCCAAGGGCGTGGAGCTGCTGCCGGACAGCTACCGCGTCACCCGCCAGGACCTGCAGCAGGCATTGAACAAGCAGGGCGTGCGCTTGCAGAAGGGCGACGTGGTGCTGATCCGCACCGGGCGCATGCGCGACTACGAGGACGCCCAGCGCTACATGACCAACCCGCCGGGCCTGGGCCTGGACGCGGCGAAGTTCCTCGTCGAGGACGGCGGCGCCATGGTGGTGGGGGCGGACAACCTCAGCTTCGAGACCTTCCCCACCGAGGTGCCGGACAACTACATCCCCGTGCACACCTACCTGCTGGCCCAGCAGGGCGCGCCGATCATGGAGCTGGTGGACCTGGAAGGCCTGTCGCGGGACAAGGTCTACGAATTCGCCTTCATCGGCGCCTCGCTGAAATTCCGCGGCGCCGACGCCGCGCCGATCCGCCCGGTGGCGCTGCCGATCGACTGAGGCGCTTCCCGGGCTACGGAGAAGGCACGCAGGTTTCACAGCTGGGCGCGGGCTGTGTCACTATCGCGCCTCCTTCGCGGCGCCCCTCGCCGGGCGCCGCACCTCCGTCGGTACAAGGAACGTCACGCTTGGACACCTCGGTATTTCTCGTGGTGATGGCAGCGGCCGCCCTCCACGCGGGCTGGAACGCCCTGCTGAAGATCGGCCTCGACCGCCTGCTCACCGCCACCCTGATCCAGGTGGCCGCCGGCCTGGTGGCGATGCTCGCCCTGCCCTTCGTGGCCTTCCCGGTCGCGGCCGCCTGGCCCTGGATCATCCTCTCCGCCGTGCTGCACATCGGCTACAACAACTTCCTGTCCCGCGCCTACCAGTACGGCGACCTCGGCCAGGTCTACCCGGTCTCGCGGGGCAGCTCGCCGCTGATCGTGGCACTGCTCTCGGTGCTGTTCCTGCATGACGGGCTCGGCCACGCCGAGCTGCTGGGCCTGCTGACCCTGGTGATCGGCATCTGGCTGATGGCCTGGCGCGGCGGGCGCGGCAGCGCCGGGCTGAACCGGCCGATGCTGTTCTGTTCGCTGATGACGGCGGCCTTCATCGCCGGCTACACCCTGTCCGACGCGGTCGGCGCACGCAGCAATGGCGACGCGCTGTCCTACGCTGCCTGGCTGTTCGCGGTGAATGGCTGGGTGATGGCGGGGGTGATCGCGGTGCAACGCGGGCCGCGCGTGTTCCTGCAGCTCGGTCCGTACTGGAAGAGCGGCCTGGCGGGTGGCGCCATGTCGCTGCTGGCCTACAGCATCGTCATCTGGGCCATGACCAAGGCGCCGGTGGCGCTGGTCTCGGCATTGCGCGAGACCAGCGTGGTATTCGCCCTGCTCATCGGCTGGCTGGCACTGAAGGAGCCGATGCCGGCGATCCGCCTGCTGGCCTGCCTGGTGATCGCCATCGGCGTGGTGGTGATGAAGCTCGGCTAGCCGGCTAGTCCAGCGCCTGCACCCGGTAGCTGTGGCTGAGACTGCGCCCGAGCACGGGGTCGTACAGCTCCACGCTGAAGTGTTCCCCGGGCTCGGGGTCGCCGATGAAGGGCAAGGTGCCGCAGAACATCGCGGTGCCGGCCGGCAGGCTGGCATCACCGGTGCGCAGGGCGATCAGCTCGCGCGGGTCCAGCAGCGTAGCGGCGAGCCCGGCCTGGTACAGCTCGTCACGCCCCTCGACATGGCGCCAGCAACGCAGGCGCAGCTGGTCCCAATGCCCCGCCACTTCATGGAAACGCCACAGCTCGCGGCCCACAGGCTTGAGGCAGAGCTGCCGCGAGACGGCGATGTCGTACCCCTCGACGCGACGGTCCGCGTGGTCGGAACCGATGCCGACGTAGAGCGCCGTGCCCGTGGAGAAGAGCACGCACTCGACCTCGGCCGAGGAGTCCCTGCCCGGCACCTGGAAGCCGTCGTCGGTGCACAACAGGTCGGCGGACAGTTCATAGAAGCAGGGCAACGTCTCCGGCGAGCGCGCGCCAAGGGTACGTACCTGCGCGGCGACGCTGTCGGCATCGCGCCCCGTCCAGCCGGCGACCACCAGGCTGCGTACATCGAACGCGAGGGATTCCCCGCCGGCCACGGTGAAGTGCAGTGTCATGGCTAACTCCTGTCGAACTGATGCGAGTGTTCCCGCGCAGCGTCGCGCCGGAGCGACGGAAGACGTCCGGGCAGGCGGGAAGCGATGGAAGCCACGATGCTAGAGCGTACGAACGGAGGGGCACAGAGGAAGAATCCGCAACCCGTGAAGGACGGAACCACCACGTGTGTGGACAGAAACCCGGGTTGGCGAAAGGGATAAAGCGAGGCAGGAAACGGGCCCGCAGGCGCGGGCCCGGAGGGGGTCGGCTCAGCCGCAGCTGACGCCCTTGATCAGGTTGGCATCATCGGTGTCGATGTTCAGGCGGCGGGAGTTGTATTCCAGGGTCATCACGCTGCCCGGCTTGAGCACGCGCACGTCGCTGGCGCCGGCGGCCTTCTTCGCCTGTTCGACCAGCTCCGGGGTGGCGGCCTTGCCCACCAGCGAACGCACGGGGCCGGAAGAGCAGCGGCCATCCTCGGAGGGCGCAGCGGCCGGCAGGCTCTCGCTGGCAGCGGCGGCGGGCTTCTCCGCCGGCGCGTCGGTGGAGCTGCAACCGGCCAGCAGAGCGCCCATGAGCGCCAGGCCGAAGGTGATGGAAGTGCGAGACATACTGCGATCCTCATAGTGAAAACGAAGCTGAAATCGGTGGCGGGGAAAGGCCCGGACCGCGTGCATGGGACACGTGCAGCCGGCTCGCCGTTCCCGACGCAGGCGCGCATTGTAGCGTGGCGCCAGCCTCGTGCAGGCGTGGAACATCCGTGGTGCGGTTCGCGATTCAGGCGAGCCGCGCGATGTTGTCGTCGATGCGCGCCTGGATCGTGCGCAAGGTGTCACGGGCGATGCCGTGGGGGAACCGGTCCTCGGCGCAGGCACTGAAGCCACTGGCCACCTGGCGGATCCGCTCGATGATGTCAGCAGCGTCCCGGGCCGTGAGATCCGCCTCCTCCGCCGCGAGCTCGAGCAGGTGCTGCCGGGTGATGCGCAGCGCCTCTCCCATCACGTCCATCTGGTGGTAGCCACCCGGTCCTTCGCAGAAGGTCACGTCGTAGGCTGGGGCCAGCGTCCATTGGCCGGTGGCGGACATCAGGTAGGCGAAGTTCTTGGGGTGATCGTCACGGTTGTTGAACACCACGTTGAATACGATCCGTTCGAAGGCGATCGCTTTCTCCCGCACGTCATTGCAGCAGAACTGGGTCGCCCGCAGGAAATGGGTGTAATCCAGCGCACCGGCCGTGCGGAAGTCCGCGCCGGTGAAGGCGGCCAGGCTCTGCATGGGGACGCGCATGCCCCCCTGCCGGTCGAAGCGGCGGCTGGCGAAGGCAGCCCGCCCGTTCGGTAGCTCGAAGTGCTCGGTGTCCGGGGTTTCGATGGCGCATGCGCGCAGGCATTGCGCGTAGAGCGCTTCGACGGCGCACACCTCGGGGTGTTCCCAGGCCGCCGGGAACTTGATCAGCCAGGCGTCCAGGCCAGGCGCCGCCGCCGTGCTGAAGCGACCGCTCACAGGGTCGCGATAGAGCAATACCTTGGGCCGCGCTCCGTGCGGCGAGCCGCCCATGAGCATCAACTGCTGCAGGAACTCCCCGCCCTCGCCATCGAGCACCGCCTGGACTTCCGCCGCCAGTTGCTCGAGGGGAACCTCTTCGCAGGACAGGGGCGACTCCGCCGCCGGCTCGAACGACATCGCCCCCATGGCATGCGAGCCTATGTAGGTCAGGCGTTCCAGAGGGCCGACTTGCGCGGGGTTTAGCCCACGTCGCTTGAACAGGCGATCCATCAGCAACATGCCCCAACCGTCGGGCAGCGAGTCGTAGACCGGCCCAGGCAGCGACAGCTGATGATCGGGAAAATCCCTGCGCAGCCGTGGGCCTTTCAGGGGCAGGCGCAGGGACGACAGCTCCAGCCCCGACGCCAGCGCCTCTTCGCTGTACTCGAAGGCGATCAACGGACGCCCTGTGAGCGCGGTCGAGGAAACCAGCGAACCCCAGCGCCAATGCGCGCCCCAGCCGTCGTAGTAGACGTCGACCCGCTTAGACATCGCCGGCTTTCCTTTTCACCCGCCGGCGCTGGGCGCCCTGTTCATAGCGAAGGATGTCATCCAGGCTTTCCAGTTGCGGCATGAACAGCAGCTCCAGCTCCTCGAGACGCCCCAGGACCATGGCCACGCGAACCACGCTGTCGAACGCGACGCTGCGCCCGGCCTCCAGATTCGACAAGGTGCCGACGCCGATGCCGGCTCGGGCGGCCACCTCGGCCTGGGTCATCCCCTGGATCAGGCGCTCCTGGCGCAAACGCGTGCAGAGCAGTTCGACCACTTCCGCCGGCTTGACCAGACCTAAATTCATCATATCGAGTGTTAAACCCAGTAATCGCCTTTAATACGCTGAATTATAGAGTTATATGAAAATTCGGAAAGCTCTATAACTTCATAAAAACACGTATTATTGAGTAATTACGCCACTAATCTTCGAAATACTGAATTTATCGGCCAGAGCCTAGTGCATGCGGGACGAGCACAAGGTGCGACGGCCTGCCGCTCAGCCCCGGGTAACCACCTCGCCCTTCCATGCAAGGGCTTACCCACGCCGCGCCTTGCGGACGAACACCACCACCAGCAACGCTGCCAGCAGCTCCAGGCCGGCGACCATGTAGAGCCCGCCGGCCAGTGCGCCGGTGCGGTCCTTCACCCAGCCGATGAGGTAGGGCGCGGCGAAACCGGCGAGGTTGCCGACCGAGTTGATCACCGCGATGCCGCCGGCCGCCGCCGTGCCGGTGAGGAACAGCGTGGGCAGCGACCAGAACACCGGGAAGGCAGCGAGGATGCCCACCGCCGCCAGGGTCAACGCCAGCATCGCCGCGACGCCGTGGCCCATGGATGCGGCGCAGGCCGCCAGACCGACCGCGGCCAGGGCGGCGGCACCGGCGCAGTGCAGGTGCCGCTCGCCGCTGCGGTCGGAATGGATGCCGTTGAGCACCATCGCCACCGTGCCCACGGCGAAGGGCAAGGCGGCCAGCAGGCCGATATCCAGGCTGCCCTGCACGCCCAGGTCGCGGATCAGCGTCGGCACCCAGAAGGCGATGGTGGCGTTGCCGCTCACCAGGCAGAAGTAGATGGCCGCGCACAGCCACACATGGGGGTTGCAGAAGGCGTCGCGCAAGCTTGAAGCCTTGCCTGGTGCGGCGGCGTCGGCGGCCACCTCGGCGCTCACCAGGGCGCGCTGCGCGGCGCTCAGCCAGCGCACGTCCGCCGGGCGCTCGGGCAGGTAGCGCAACACCAGCAGGCCGGCGAGCACCGAGGGCACGCCTTCGACGATGAACAGCCATTGCCAGCCGGCCAGCCCGCCGACATCGGCCATGCCCGTCATGATCAAGCCTGCCAGCGGCCCGCCTATCACCCCGGCCAGGGCGAAGCTGGTCATGAACAGGCCATTGACCCGGGCTCGCCGCGCAGTGGGGAACCAGTAGGTGAGGTAGAGCACCACGCCAGGGAAGAAGCCCGCCTCGAACACCCCGAGCAGAAAGCGCAGCACATAGAATTGCATCGGCGTGGTCACCAGGAACATGGCGGTGGAGATCAGCCCCCAGCAAAGGGTGATGCGCGCCAGGGTGCGCCGCGCGCCGATGCGTTCCAGCAGCAGGTTGCTCGGCACCTCGAAGAGGAAATAGCCGATGAAGAAGATGCCCGCGCCCAGGCCGTAGACGGCTTCACTGAAGCCCAGGTCGTCGAGCATGTGCAACTTGGCGAAGCCGACGTTGACCCGGTCCAGCCAGGCGAGGATGAACAGCGCCACCAGGAAGGGCACCAGGCGCCAGGTGATGCTGCGGTAGGCCCGCTCGCGCAGGAGTGAACGGGCCGGATCGGAAATGGACATGCGATCGCTCCCGGGGCGGCCAGGCCGCCCGCAGAGGTGAAGGGTCAGCCCAGGCAGCGCTCCACCGCAGCCCCCAGTTGCAGGATGTTGGCGTCCTGCCCGCCGAGCCCGCACAGGCTCAGGGCGATGCCGGGGCGTTCCGGCAATGGGATGGACAACGCGCAGCCGTCGAGGAAGTTGATGACGGCGGGGTTGGCCAGCACCCGCGCGTTGATGCGCTGGAAGGCGTCGTCATCGGTGATCTCCGCCAGGCGCGGCGGCGCGATGGAAACCGTGGGCATCAGCCAGGCATCCGCCCCCAGCAACACCTCCGCCGCGCGGGCCTTCAGCTCGGCGCGCTCCAGCAGCAGCTCCAAGTAGTCGCAGGCGCTCTGCCGGCTGCCCCGCTCGATGCGCATGGCCACCAGCGGGTCGTAGCGCTCGCTTTCGGCCTGCAGGCGCTTGCGGTGCCAGTACCAGGATTCGGCAGCCGCGAAACCGCCGCCCGCGTTGATCTCGGGGAGGCGCTGCAGCTCGGGAAAGCGGAACTCGACGATCTCGGCGCCCTGCTCCGCCAGGCGCGCGAGGGCCCAGTCGAAGGCCTGCGCCACCTCCGGCGCGAGGTCTTCCAATACATGGTCGGGGGTGACGAAGAAGCGCTGCCCCTGCAGCGGCAGGCCGGCATCGCGCCAGGGCTGGGCGCCGGTCAGCAATGCGTCCACCTGGGCGCAACAGGCCACCGTGGGCGCCAGCGGCCCGACGGAATCCAGGCTTTGCGACAGGGGCACCATGCCCCCGCAGGGCACCCGCCACGCCGTGGGCTTGAAGCCGGTGATGCCGCAGAAGGCCGCCGGGATGCGCACCGAGCCGCCGGTATCGGTACCCAGCGCCACCACCGACATGCCCAGCGCCACGCTGACGGCGGCCCCGGAGCTGGAGCCACCGGCGATGCGCCCCTCCCCCAGCGGCGACAGCGGCGTGCCGAAGTGCGGGTTGAGGCCAAGGCCGGAATAGGCGAATTCGGTCATGTTGGTGCGCCCCACGAATACCGCGCCGCCCTCCCGCAGGCTGGCCACTACCGGCGCATCGGCCTGCGCGGCGGGCTCGCCCTCCAGCACCCGCGAACCGGCGCGGGTGACCTGCCCGGCAACGTCGAACAGGTCCTTGAGCGACAGCGGCAGGCCGTCCAGGGGCGAGAGGCGCCGCCCCAGGGACAGGCGATGGTCGGCAGCCTCGGCAGCGGCGCGGGCGCCCTCCTCGTCCAGATCGATGAAGGCGTGGCCGCCGGATGCGAAGTGCCGCTGGGCACGTTCCAGCATGGTTTCGGTCAGCTCGCGGCTGCTGATGCGGCCATTGGCGAGGCGCGCGGACCACTCCGCCAGGGTGACGAGGGTGCTCATGCCTCCACCTCCAGCACCTGCACGCGGTAGCTGTGGCTCAGGGTGCGCTCCAGCACCGGGTCGTGCAGCTCGACGGTGTAGGCCTCGGCGGGGGCGATCGGCTGCAGCGCCGCCAGGGTGCCGCAGAACATCACGCCGCCCTGGGGCATGGACATGGCGCCATGGCGCCGTTCGATCAGATCCAGCGGGTCGAGCATGCTGCCGGCCTCGCCCTCCTGGTACAGCTCGCGGCGCCCCTCGCGCTCGCGCCAGCAGCGCAGCACCAGGCTGTCCCAGTGCCCGGCCACTTCATCGAAGGGCCACAACTGGCGGCTCACAGGTTTGGCGCAGAGCTGCTTGGACAGGGTGATGTCCAGCGCCTCCACCTGGCGCTCGGTGTGGTCGGAACCGATGCCGACGTAGAGCCCGTCCCAACCGGCGATCAGCACGCACTCCACCTCACCGGTGGAGTGCTCGCGCGGCACCTGGATGACCTCGTCCGAGGTCAGCAGCGAGGCCGCCACCTGGTAGAAGCACGGCACCTGGGCCGGCGGAGAGATGCCCAGCACCTGCAGCTCGGCGATATGACGCTCGACGGCCTCGTGGTCGCGTCCGGTCCAGCCGGCGATCACCAGTTCCCGGGGTTCGAAGGCCAGGCGACGCTCGCCCGCGATGATGAAATCCAGTGCCATGGTCAGTCTCCTTGCTTGCGTTGATCGTCCCACCGGCCCCGCCTCGGACACCCGTTGCAACAGCGGGGACGAGCGCGCGCCACCGAAAAGCGTGGGGTGCCTTGGGCGATGCCCGTGCGACGAAGTAGCCGTGATCCTAGGCTCAAGCCCAATGGGCTCGACAGGTGAAGGGGTCCGCTTGCCCTGCCGGATGACGCCACGCCGGGCGAAGGGAAACGGGCATGCCGGGGTTTGACCGCCCGCGCCCGCTGCGGCCTAATGCGCGCCCCGCCAGGCTTGACCGGAGATGGCCATGAGCACCGAACCCAATGTGCGCCCAAGCACGCTGCACCTGCCCCAGGGCCCCTGGGCGACGGTGCTCGACTGCCTCTGCGCGCATTTCCCGGCCATCGACCGTGCCACCTGGCTCGACCGCATGGCGCGTGGGCGGGTGACCGATGGCGAGGGCCACCCGGTGGATGCGCTGCGCCCCTATCAGGTGGGCTTGTGCGTGCGCTACTACCGCGAGGTGGCGCAGGAGCGCGAGATCCCCTTCGAGGAGCACGTGCTCTACCAGGACGAGCGCCTGGTGGTGGTCGACAAGCCGCACTTCCTGCCGGTGATGCCCGCTGGCGAGTACGTCGAGCAGACCCTGCAGGCGCGTCTCACGCGGCGCCTGGGCATCCCCGGCCTGGTGCCGCTGCACCGCATCGACCGGCACACCGCCGGCCTGGTGCTGTTCTCCCGCGAGCCGGCCACCCGTGGCGCCTACCAGGCGCTGTTCCGTGAGCGCCGCGTGCACAAGCGCTACGAAGCGGTGGCCGCGCCCCTGCCGCAACTGGAATTCCCCCTCACCCTGCGCACGCGCCTGGAGCCGGGTGAGCCCTTCTTCCGCATGCAACAGGTGGACGGCGAGCCCAACACCGAAACCCGCCTGGAAGTGATCGAGCGCGGCCCGCAACTGTGGCGCTACGCCCTGCACCCCGTGACCGGTCGCAAGCACCAGCTGCGCGTGCACATGGCCGCCCTCGGCGCCGGCATCCTCAACGATGGCTTCTACCCCGACCTGCACGACACCCAGGCCCCCGACGACCATGGCCGCCCCCTGCAACTGCTGGCCCGCGAACTGGCCTTCATCGACCCGGTCAGCGGTGCAGAGCTGCGCTTTGAAAGCCAACTGCGCCTGATGGATATCGCTTAATCCCGCTGGCTCCGCTGTGTTGGGCTTCGCGCCTCAGCCCAACCTACCGGGCCGTGCCAGCCCTTGTCCCCCCTGACCAGCACGATCTTTTCTTGACCGTTCATTCAGGCGCGAGGATATTACGCCCGTCATCCAAAGCCGATGGACGCGCCGTGAAGCTCCACTACGCTTGCTGGGTCGATAGCCATCAATCGAGACAGAAGGAAATTTCATGAGCCAATACGACGTGGTTGTCATCGGCGGTGGCCCGGGCGGCTACAACGCCGCCATCCGGGCCGGCCAACTGGGCCTCAAGGTGGCCTGCGTGGAGGGACGCGAGACCCTGGGCGGTACCTGCCTGAACGTCGGTTGCATGCCGTCCAAGGCGCTGCTGCACGCCTCCGAGCTCTACGAGGCCGCTACCGGCAAGGAGTTCGAACTGCTCGGCATCGAGGTCAAGCCCACGCTCAACCTCGGGCAGATGATGAAGCAGAAGGCCGACAGCGTGAGCGCGCTGACCAAGGGCATCGAATTCCTCTTCCGCAAGCACAAGGCCGAGTGGATCAAGGGCTGGGGCCGTATCGACGGCCCGGGGCGCGTCGTGGTCAAGGGCGCCGATGGCAAGGAACAGGTGCTGGAAACCCGGCACATCGTCATCGCCACCGGCTCCGAACCCACCCCGCTGCCGGGCGTGGAGATCGACAACAAGCGCATCCTCGACTCCACCGGTGCCCTGTCCCTGCCCGAGGTGCCCAAGCACCTGGTGGTGATCGGTGCCGGCGTGATCGGCCTGGAGCTGGGCTCCGTCTGGCGCCGCCTGGGCGCCGAGGTCACGGTGGTGGAATACCTGGACCGCATCTGCCCCGGCCTGGACGTGGAAACCGGCAAGACCCTGCAACGCGCCCTGGCCAAGCAAGGCATGAAGTTCAAGCTCGCCTCCAAGGTCACCCGCGCCAAGAGCGGCAAGAGCGGCGTCGAACTCAGCGTCGAGCCGGCCGCCGGTGGCGAGGCCGAAAGCCTCCAGGCCGACTACGTGCTGGTGGCCATCGGTCGCCGCCCCTACACCCAGGGCCTGGGCCTGGAGACGGTGGGCCTGAGCGTCGACAAGCGCGGCATGCTGGCCAACGAGAAGCACCAGAGCACCACGCCCAACGTCTGGGTCATTGGCGATGTCACCTCCGGCCCGATGCTCGCGCACAAGGCCGAGGACGAAGCCATCGTCTGCATCGAGCGCATCGCCGGGCACAAGGCCGAGGTGAACTACGAGGTGATCCCCAACGTCATCTACACCCGCCCGGAAGTGGCCACCGTGGGCAAGACCGAGGAGCAGCTGAAGGCCGAGGGCCGCGCCTACAAGGTGGGCAAGTTCCCCTTCACCGCCAACAGCCGCGCCAAGATCAACCACGAGACCGAAGGCTTCGTGAAGGTGCTGGCGGACGAACGCACGGACGAAGTGCTGGGCGTGCACCTGGTCGGGCCCAGCGTCAGCGAGATGATCGGCGAGTACTGCGTGGCGATGGAGTTCTCCGCCTCCAGCGAAGACATCGCACTGATCTGCCACCCCCACCCGACACGCTCCGAGGCGCTGCGCCAGGCCGCCATGGATGTCGGCGGCTGGGCGATGCAGAGCTGACGGCGTGATGCCCATGAAAAAGGCGCCTGTCCGGCGCCTTTTTCGTTTGCTTGAGACGTGGCCATGAGTCATTGGCTCCTCAGAGCCCGGCAGGACGAACTCGTGCCGTAGGGTGTGCCATGCGCACCTCCGCACGGTGCCTCCGGCAGACTCCCAGGTGCGCGCAGCACACCCTACAAGAGCATATCGGCGCGCGGGCTCGGCTCCCTGGCTGCTTATAGAAGCTGGTGCTTGTGCAGCAGCCGGTAGAAGGTCGGCCGCGAGATGCCCAGCACCCGTGCCGCCAGGCTGAGGTTGTTGCCGTAGCGTGCCAGCGCATCGCACAGCGCCTGGTATTCCGCGCGGCGCTTGTAGTCGTCCAGGGTGCCGATCAGCACGCTGTCCATCGGCACGCTGTGCAGGCCCAGGTCCGCCGCCTCGATCTGCTCCCCTTCCGCCAGCGCGTAGCCGCGCCGCACCCGGCTGGCCAGCTCGCGCACGTTGCCCGGCCAGTGGTGGCGCACCAGCGCGGTCAGCGCCTCCTCGCTGAACTGCCGCGGCTTGTGCCCGGACTCCAGGCTGTAGAGATCGGCGAAGTAGTTGGCCAGCAGCGCAATGTCGCCCTGGCGGCGGCGCAGCGGCGTCAGGCGCACCTGGTGCGGCGCCAGCAACTGGTAGAGCTCCGGGAGGAAGCGCCCCTGCTCGGCCATCAGCTCGATGTCGCGGTCCGAGGCCACCAGCAGGCGCACATCCAGGGCGCGCGCCGGGCCCTGGGGCTGGGGCAGCTTGCGGGTACGCAGGCAGTGCATCAGGGTGCGCTGCACCTCCAGGGGCAGCTCGCTCACCGCATCGAGAAACAGGCTGCCGCCATTCGCCGCCTGCAGGCGCCCCGCCGGGCCGAACAGCGCGGCGTTGCAGCCGGCCTCGTCCAGCACCCCGCAGTTGAAGGCCACGAAGGGCCCGCCCACACGGCGTGAATAGCGGTGCAGCGTGCGCGCCACCAGCTCCTTGCCGGTGCCGCTCTCGCCGAGGATCAGCACCGGCCGGTCCAGCGGCCCGAACTTCGCCAGCTGCTTGCGCAGGTCACGCAGTGGCCGGCTCTGCCCCAGCAGCTCGTGGTCGGCGCCCTGGCGGCTGCCGAGGCCGCGCAGCCGGGCGATGCCGAAGGCCCGGCCGAGCAGCCCCTGCAGGCGCGCGGAGTCCACCGGGACTTCCACCGTGTCGAAGAACCATTCGCCGGCGAAATCCTCGACCCGTTCCTGGGGCGCGATATCCCGCCCCAGCAGGCCGATCCACTCCGTGCCGCTGCTGCTGATGAGCGTCTTGATGCGTTCGGGGTTGTCCAGGTGCTCATGCCGCAAGCACAAGAGGCCAACGTCATAGCCGCCCGCCTGCGCCTGCTGCGACTCGCGACTCTCCACCGTCCAGCCGCTGGCCTGAAGGCGCGGCAGCAGCTGTCGGCACTCCTCACAAGGGTCGATCATCAGCACGCGGCGAGCAGTCGGGGTGATGGTGTCCAACATGTCCCATCCTTGGCGCCAATTTTTTGATTAATGCAATAAAAACAATGGTTTGGCGCTTCTAACTGTAACGCTAGCAATATCTTTGACGGGCTATGGAACCATTTCTTATAGGCATCATCGCGAAGGGTTCTTAAAACGACGAGGCAATCGGGCGCAGGCCCTGCGCAGTGAAAAAGCCCGGGGAATCGGCCTCCCGAAAACATGACGCAGCCGACAAAACGCCCCGCACCGAAGACATTGGTAATAGCACCTTGCCAATAGGCGCATTGATTGGCATAACGTAGGCTTTTCCCCACTAGTTACAAGGATGTATCTGATGCGAATCCTGCGTCGCACGCTGGTGCTTCTGCTCGTTCTGATCCTCCTGGGCCTGGCCATCGTCCTTTATTACGTCGCCAACCCCAACCTGCCGACCTACAAAGCCCCCGAGCAGCTGCACTACCTCAACCAGTGGGACGAACAGGCACGCCAGACCTACTACTACACGCCCCAGGGCACCACGGTTAAGGGCCTGCGCTACGACTGGTTCACCGCGCTCGAACTGCCCTTCTCCAGCGACAGGTTCGCCCGCCCGGAATACCTCGCCCGCTTCGGCTTCCTCGTCGACCCGCTGCAGAAGGCCACCGAGATCAACCCCGGCAACCTGCCCGTCGGCTTCGCCCGCCATGAAGACGACGACACCGGCCAGCAGTACCTCGACATCACCTGCTCCGCCTGCCACACCGGCGAGCTGCACTACAAGGGCCAGGCCGTGCGCATCGACGGCGGCGCCGCCCTGCATTCCCTCGCCTCCACCGTGCCCACCCTCAGGGGCGGCGGCTTCGGCCAGGCGCTGGGCATGAGCATGGCCTTCACCTACTACAACCCCTTCAAGTTCAACCGCTTCGCCAAGGCCGTGCTCGGCAGCGAATACCCCAAGGGCAAGGACGAGCTGCGCAGCGACTTCAAGGACGTGCTCGACCGCCTGCTCGGCACTGCCTGGAACGACACCCACCGCGGCCTCTACCCCACCGAGGAAGGCTTCGGCCGCACCGACGCCTTCGGCCGCATCGCCAACAGCGTGTTCGGCGACGCCATCGACCCCGCCAACTACCGCATCGCCAACGCCCCGGTCAGCTACCCGCAGCTGTGGGACATCTGGAAGTTCGACTGGGTGCAGTGGAACGGCTCCGCCATGCAGCCCATGGCGCGCAACATCGGCGAATCCCTGGGCGTCGGCGCCAGCCTCACCCTGCACCAGGAGAACGGCCAGCCGGTGCCGCTGGACCAACGCTACGCCTCCAGCGTGCGCGTGCGTGACCTGCATACCCTGGAAGAAACCCTCAAGACCCTGAAGCCGCCGACCTGGCCGGAAGAGGTGCTCGGCAAGATCGACCTGCCCCGCGCCAGCAAGGGCCGCGCCCTGTTCGCCGAGAACTGCGCCTACTGCCACGCCCCCAACCCGCAACCGGTGGACAAGCGCCTGGCGCCCGACCGCGACCCGGAGTGGAAGATGCGCATGATCGCCACCGACAAGATCGGCACCGACCCCACCACCGCCGACAACATCGCCGACCACCGCTTCGACATCACCAAGCTCGGCTGGACCAAGGAGCAGCTCTCCAAGCTCGACGTCGTCCTGTTCAGCAAGCCGCCGCTGCAGGACCTCGACTTCAGCAAGATCTCCAGCGCCAAGGGCCTGGCCTACCTCACCGCCTACGTCGAAGACCGCGCCTACCAGGACGCCGGCATCAGCGGAGAAGAACGCAAGCAGATGGACGGCTACGGCCTGAAGATCGGCGTGCGCGAACTGCGCGCCTACAAGGCCCGCCCGCTGGACGGCATCTGGGCCACCCCGCCCTTCCTGCACAACGGCTCGGTGCCCACGATCTTCCAGCTGCTTTCCCCCGTGCCCGAGCGCGCCAAGGAGTTCTACGTCGGCAACTTCGAGTACGACCCGCAGTTCGCCGGCTTCAAGCACGACAAATTCCCTGGCGGGTTCCTGTTCAAGACCTCCGTCACCGGCAACAGCAACCAGGGCCACGAGTTCCGCGACGGCTGCCGCCAGAACGGCGTCATCGGCCGCGCCCTCTCGCCGGACGAACGCCTCGCGCTGATCGAATACCTCAAGGTCATGGGCAACCAGAGCCTGGAAGAAAAGCTCAGCCCGGTAGCGCCCAAGCCCTGGACGCCCGGCCCCGCCTGCGAAGGCTGATAGACCGCTGTCACACCCCTCCCCGCCACGGGGAGGGCCTGGGAACGAACAACAAGGACTCCAGCTCCCATGCTCAAGCGCTTCTGGCTCTGGCTCGGCCGCCTCCTCGGCAAGCTCACCCTCACCCTCCTCGTCGTCGGCCTGCTCGGCTGGGGCATCGGCTCGCTCTACTACAGCTGGAAATTCTCCGGCCCCGTTTCCGCCGACGAACAGATCCCGCCGACCGAGGCCAGCGACGCCAAGGCCATCATGGAATCGGCCGTGCGCGTGGTCGAACAGCACCGCGACAACACCCGCGTCCTGCGCGACGCCCACGCCAAGGCCCATGGCTGCGTGAAGGCCGAAGTCACGGTCGCGAAGGACCTGGCCAGCGACCTGCGCGCCGGCGTGCTCGCCGAACCGGGCAAGACCTGGCAAGCCTGGATGCGCCTCTCCAACGGCAACGCCTACCCGCAGTTCGACAGCGCCCGCGACGCCCGCGGCATGGCCATCAAACTGCTCGACGTGCCCGGCCAGAAACTGCTCAACGCCCCGGACCACGCCAACGAACAGGACTTCGTGATGTTCAACCACGACGTCTTCTTCATCCGCGACGTGGCCGAATACCGCAGCAACTTCGAAGCCCAGGCCAACGGCCAGAAGGTCGGCGCCTTCTTCCCCAGCCTCGACCCGCGCACCTGGGAAATCCGCCACATGCTGATCGCCCTGCAGACCCTCGCCCCGGCGCCGGCAAGCCCCACCGACACCGTCTACAGCTCCGTCTCGCCGTACAAGCTCGGCCAGGCCAACATCAAGTACCGCGTCATCCCCGACCCGCAATCCTGCCCCGAGTACACCCTGCCCAAGCAGAACACCGACCTGCCCAACTTCCTGCGCAACGCCCTGTACCAGCGCCTCTCCCTGGACCGCGTACCGGCCTGCTTCGCCCTCCAGGTGCAGGTGCAGAACCCGCAGTACTACATGCCCATCGAAGACACCAGCGTGGCCTGGAGCGAGAAGATCTCCCCCTTCCAGACCGTCGCCACCATCAAGGTCCCCGCGCAGGACTTCGATAGCCGCGAGCAGAACGAATTCTGCGACAACCTCTCCTTCAACCCCTGGCACGCCCTCCCCGAACACCGCCCCATCGGCGGCATCAACCGCCTGCGCAAGGTGGTGTACGAAACGGTGAGCGTGTACCGCCATGAACGGAATGGCGTGCCGCAGCCGCAGGCTGAGGTGAAAGAGCACGAGTGATGCGAGGAGGCCGGCTGGCGCGGGGAGCGCTGGCCGGTCCAGAGCCAGCAGCTCGACTAATATATAAACATGGCAAGTTAGCTATATTCCAACCGGCACTTAAACTACAAAAAGCCCTCCCCAAATACTTCCCAGAACAGCTCTTCATTGCAGAAACCAAGCAAATTAACCCACCTCAAAATCCATCTCGAAACCCAACAGCCATCAAAACAGCGCGCTTGAGTATAAAAACAAGCAAGACGAGCCAACAACAATGAAATCTGCCCTCTTCAAGATAAAAAACATAATGTTTGGCGAGAAAAAACTATTAGTAGCAACCGCCGCCTCATCAAAAGAAAACAAAGCCCAGCAGCCCACTCAAAACTCCCATATCAGAGACTACCTAAAGCACTATCTCTCACTAGAGCACTCTCCATACTACGCAGTTTTAATAAGCGGAGAGTGGGGAATAGGCAAGACATTCCTAGCAAAATCCATGGCGGCGGCAAAAACTGAGTGCAACACCTGACCTTTCCGGTACGGTGCTGCCCCTATGTCTTATACCGAACTCAGCGTTGAAGAGCGCGCCACCATTCAAATCGGTCGTACCCAAGGCTTCAGCCTG
>NZ_QKRU01000073.1:0-34532 GCF_003234055.1 Pseudomonas sp. 57B-090624 | reverse complement strand
TGCTTGCTGTGGCGGCTGATGCGCACGGACTCTTCGCCCTCGCGGATCTCCAGCTCGTCGATACCGGACTCTTCCAGCAGCTCGATCAGTTTTTTGACTTTACGGATATCCATTAATTATCAACTCCCAAGGGTGAGGTCAGGGGCGTTCAAGGTGTTCAAGCGCCGCGTCCAGGGCCAGGCGGTAGCCGGTGGCGCCAAGACCGCAAATCACTCCCACTGCAACGTCCGAGAAGTAGGAGTGATGGCGGAAAGGTTCTCGCTTGTGCACGTTGGAGAGGTGCACTTCGATGAATGGGATGCTCACCGCGAGCAACGCGTCACGTAGGGCGACACTCGTATGCGTGAAAGCGGCGGGATTGATCAGGATGAAGTCCACGCCCTCGTTGCGTGCGGCATGGATGCGATCGATCAGTTCGTACTCGGCGTTGCTCTGCAGGTAGAGCAGGTGGTGGCCCGCCTCGCGGGCCCTGCGCTCCAGGTCCTGGTTGATCTCGGCCAGGGTGGTGGCGCCGTACTTGTCGGGTTCGCGGGTGCCCAGCAGATTGAGGTTGGGGCCGTGCAGGACGAGCAGGGTGGCCATGCGGTGTCTTCCTTATTGGGGGCCAGGCGGGACTATGCAGGAAAGCCCGAGAGGCTGTCCATATGCCGGTAGTAGCCGACACGATGCCCGTAGTTTGCGGCAGATTTGTGAAAATCCGGCTCAGAGCCGCTGGGCAGCGCCCTGCAGCCTGGCGGCGAAGTCCGCCGCGTTGATCTCACCTACGACACGCGATTCCGACCATTCGTCACCATCGGGGGCGAAGAACAGGATCGCGGGCGGGCCGAACAGCTTGTAGCGGTCCAGCAGGGCGCGCTGTTCGGGCGTGCTGGCGGTCATGTCGAAGCGCACCAGGCGGTAGGCGCCCAGTTGGCTGGCCACCTCGGGGGCGGTCAGCACCTCGCGCTCGATCACCTTGCAGCTGATGCACCAGTCGGCGTACCAGTCCAGCAGCAGCGGCTTGCCGGCGGCCTTGGCTTCGACCTGGGCGGCGGCCAGCTCGGCCGGGGTGGTAATGGTCTGCCAGGCACCGGCGGTGCTGGTGGTGACGGCTGCAGCACCCGGACGGCCGAGGGGGCGCAGCGGGTCCGACTCGCCCTTGAGGGCGCCGGTCCAGGCAGCCACCGCGTAGACCAGCAGCACCAGGCCGGCCAGTTGCGCCAGGCGCTGGCGGGCGGTTTTCGGGGTGAATTCCAGGGCACCGAGGAACAGCGCCACGCCGCCGGCCAGCAGGCCCCACAGGGCCAGGGACAGCGGGCCGGGCAGCACGCGCTCCAGCAGCCACACCGAGACGGCCAGCAGCAGCACGCCGAAGGCGTTGCGCACCGCGACCATCCAGTTGCCGGACTTCGGCAGCAGCGTGCCGCCGCCCACGGCGAACAGCACCAGGGGCGCCCCCATGCCGAGGCCGAGCACGAACAGCTTGAGGCCGCCGCCGAGGGCATCGCCGCTGGCGCTTATATAGAGAAGGGCACCGGCCAGCGGGGCCGACACGCAGGGCGAGACCAGCAGGCTGGAGAACACCCCCAGTGCCGCCGCGCCCCAGATCGAGCCGCCCCGGGTGTTGCCGGCCAGGCGATCCAGCGGGCCGCTGATGAACTGTGGCAGGCGCAGTTCGTAGAGGCCGAACATGGCCAGGGCGAACACCGCGAAGAAGGCGGCGAAGGGCACCAGCACCCAGGCCGATTGCAGGCGCGCCTGCAGGTTCAGTTCGGCACCGAACACGCCCATCAGCGCGCCTAGCACGGCGAAGCAGGCCGCCATCGGCAGTACGTAGGCCAGCGACAGCACCAGGCCGCGGCTGCCGCCCACCTGGCCGCGCAGCACCACGCCGGAGAGGATCGGCAGCATCGGCAGCACACAGGGGGTGAAGGTCAGGCCGAGGCCGGCGAGGAAGAACAGCGCCAGCTCGTGCCAGCTCCAGCCCTTGCCCTCGGATGGGATCGCGCCCTCCAGCGCCGCCGGGGCGTCGCCGATCTGCAGGGTTTCGGTCTCCGGCGGGTAGCACAGGCCCTTGTCGGCGCAGCCCTGGTAGGTCACCAGCAGCTTGAAGGGACGATTGGACGGGTTGTTCAGCGGCAGGTCGACGTCGAGGACTTCGTAGTACACCTCCACGTCGCCGAAGTATTCGTCGGTCTTGTGCTTGCCGGCCGGCAGCTGCGCATCGCCCAGGGCGATGTCCGCCGGTTCGGTGCGGAACTGGAAGCGGTGCTTGTAGAGGTAGTAGCCCTCGGCGTTGGTGAAGCGCAGCTTGATCGAGGTCGGCGAGCTGTCCACCAGGCTGAGGCGGAAGGCCTCGCGCACGGGGAGGAAGTCCTTGCTGTTGTTCAGCGCGGCTCCGAGGGTGGAGCTGGGGCGGTTATCCAGCAGCCCGGCGCTGGCGGGCAGGGCGACCAGCAGCAGGATCAGGGTCAGCAGACGGCGCATGGAAGTCTCGGCAGGCGAAGGTGCCGGGCATGATAGCGGAGCCGGCCGCCGCCATGCAGCGCCGATCCTGTAAGCGGTTTTCTCGACCGTCCCGATGGTCATGGCGCGGTGGCGTCGGGCGGGCCGGCGGCAGCGGGCTTCACCGCCGCCACCCGCGACACGTCGCCGCAGGGGTCAGACGCGGAAGGCCTGCACCGCGCGGGTCAGGTCGCCGCCCAGCTGCAGCAGCTGCTCGGCCTGGTCGCGGCTGCTTCCGATGCGTTGCAGGTTGTCGTCGCCGAGCTGGTGGATCTCCTCGCTGTAGCCGCGGATTTCGGTGACCGCGCCGCTCTGGTTGGCGGTGGCCTCGGCGATCTGCCCGGCGGTGTCGGCGATGGTGCGGATGGCCGCGACTATCTCGTCCAGCGCGCCATCGGCGGCGGCAGCGCGGGCGGCGGTGGCCTCGGCGTGCTCGACCTGCGCGCGCATGCCCTGTACCGATTGGTGGGCGGCGGTCTGCAGCCGGCCGATGAGTTCCTGGATCTCGCCAGTGGCGCCGGCGGTGCGCTGCGCCAGGGTGCGCACTTCGTCGGCGACCACGGCGAAGCCGCGGCCCTGCTCGCCGGCACGGGCCGCTTCGATGGCGGCGTTGAGCGCCAGCAGGTTGGTCTGCTCGGCGATGCCGCGGATCACCACCAGCACGCTCTCGATGGTGGCGGACTCCTGGGCCAGCCGTTCGATGGCCACGGCGTTGCCCTGCACCTCGCCGACCAGGCTGTGCATGCCTTCCAGGCTCTGGCCGATGATGCGCTGGCCCTGCTCCACGGCGCGTCCCGCGTCGTGGCTGGCGGCGGCGGCCTGGCGTGCATCGCCGGCCACCTGCTGGATGGTCGCCTCCAGTTCGCCCAGGGCGTCGCGGATCTGCGCGGTGCCGCCGGCCTGGCGCTCGGCGCCGGCGTGCAGGCCGCCGTTGAGCTCGGCCAGGGTATGGCTGCTGCCGGCCACCTGTTCGGCGTGGTGGCGGATGGTGCCCACCAGCTCGCCCAGGTAGGCACGCAGGCGGCCCAGGGACTGTTCGATGCCGCGCAGGTCGTCGATCTTCGAATCCAGGGCGATGGCCTGGCTGAAATCACCGGCGGCCCAGGCGGAGAGGGACTGCACCAGGCGCCCGAGCACGCGGGTGAGGTTGCGCTGGATACGGTCCACGGCCAGGGCGATGAGCAGGATCAGGCCGATCATCAGCCCCTGGATCACCCGCACTTCGCCCTGGATGCGACCGTGCTCGGAGCGCACCAGCGGCTCCAGGGCGGCCAGGGCCTGGCGCAGGGCGTCGAGGCGGGCGCGGGTGGTGCCGGCGAGTTCGGCGCGGCTGGTGATCAGCTGGCGGGTGCGTTGCAGCTCGGCCGGGTAGCGTGTGAGCAGGCTGCCCAGGTCGCGCTTGAGGGCGATGCCCCTGTCTTCGGCCTGCTTTTCCTGGGTGTCGGCGGCCAGGCCCATCATCGCGGCGAAATCATCGGAAGCGGAACTGGAGGCGTCGGCCACGCCCAGCAGCGGCAGGGCGTCGAGGCGCGCGGACTCCTGGGCCAGGGCGGCCAGCTCGCGCTCGACATCGGCGGCCAGCTCGTCACGGCCGCTTTCCACCAGCTTGGCCCGGGCGTGGGCCAGGCGGGTCAGGTGCTGCGCGGCGGCGAGCAGCGGCTTGCGGTAGTCGGTGGCCTGGGCGGCGTCGCCCTCGTCGGCGTAGCGGGCCAGCTGCTCCAGGGCGCCATCGATCTCCCGTTCGGCCTGCAGCAGCAGGCCTTGCGGGTCGCCGGCCAGCTTGCCGGCGGCCAGCAGCTGGTCGCCGCTGAAGGCGCGCAGGTCGTCGATGCTGGCGCGCAGGGTGGTCGCCAGCTGCGGTGGCAGCTGGGCCATGCGCTGGTCGAGTTCGTCCAGGCTCTGGATCGCGGCGCTGTGGCGCAGGGCGTCACCGCTGGCGAGGTAGGCCTCGATGTTGGCACTGACATCGCGCTGGAAGCGCTGGGCCAGGTCCATGTACTGCTCCATCACCTGGTAGGGGCGTTCCAGGGCGCGCTGGGACCACCAGAGGGTGACGCCGAGCGCCAGGCAGACGGTGACCAGGAGCAGGGTGTTGAGGTTGGTGAGCTGTTTCAGGCGCATCGGGGCCTCGACCGACTACAGAACGGACAGGCCCTGAAAGATATTGCGGTTCGGTTTCAGCCTGATGACAGCGTGAACTGCGTCACGCCCTTTGGTCGGCTTGTCAGGTGAACAGTTCGACGCGGTTGCGACCGCCGTGCTTGGCGCGGTAGAGCGCTTCGTCGGCCTGCTTGGAAAGAAGGTTGCCGTCGGCACCGTCGCGCAGTTCGGCGATGCCGCAGCTGAAGGTGCACGACAGGTCGTGGGGCTGCGCCGGGTAGTGGATCTCGGCGAAGCGCCGACGGATCTCGTCCAGCACGCGGTGGGCGGCCTGCAGGTCGGTGTCGGGCAGGACGATGGCGAACTCCTCGCCGCCATAGCGACCGATGTGGTCGGTCTTGCGCAGGCGCTGTTTGAGGAACAGCGCCAGGCTCTTGATCACCCGGTCGCCCATGGGGTGGCCGTAGGTGTCGTTGACCTTCTTGAAGTGGTCGATGTCGATCATCGCGAAGGTCAGCGGGGTGCCGTCGCGACGCGCGCGCGAGCGGGCGTCCTCCAGCAGCTGCAGCGTGTGGGTGTGGTTGAACAGGCCGGTAAGGCTGTCACGCACCATCCGCGCCTTCAGGCTGCGGGCGCGCTTGGCGCGGGTGCGCACCGTGGCGATCAGGTGGCGCGGCTTGATCGGCTTGGTGAGGAAGTCGTCGCCGCCTTCGCTCATCGCATCCAGCTGCTTGTCCAGGTCGTCCTCGGCCGAGAGGTAGATGATCGGCACGCTGACGTAGCGCTCGTGCTGGCGGATCACCTTGGCCAGCTCGGTGCCCAGGCACTCGGGCATGTACATGTCGAGGATGATCAGGTCGGGCTGGAACTCGGCCAGAGCACCCATGGCCAGGGCCGGCTCGGTGATGGCCTGGGTGACGATGCCGGCGCTGTTGAGCACCATCTCGGTGTGCATCGCCTGGGCCTTGGAGTCGTCGACGATGAGCACCCGGTAGGGCTCATAGTGGGCGGTGCGGGTCAGGGTCTCGATCTTCTCCAGCAGGCTGGAGGCGTCCAGGGCACCGGTGAAGTACTCCTGGCCACCGGCGCGCACGGCGGCCAGGCGGGTCGGCGTATCGGTTTCCTCATGGCTGAAGAACAGCACCGGCAGCTTGGGCTCCAGGCCTTTCTGCGCCTCCAGGGCGAGCTCAAGGCCGAGGCCGCGCCCGGCGAAATCCACTTCCATGACGATGGCGGCCGGATGGCGCTCGGCCATGGCGGCGCGGAAGGCGTTGGCGCTGTCGCAGGTCTGCACGAAGAGGCCGAAGAAGTCCATCTGCTGGGCCAGGCGCTGGGCCCGCTCCTGGTCCTGCAGGGCCAGGTAGACCGGCTTGCGCAGGGGCGGCAGGAAGGTCTGCTCCAGCTGGTCGCCATGGCGCAGGCCGGTGCGCGACAGGCGCTGCATCAACTGGCTCAGCTCGGTGATCAGGTCGCTGGAGAGGCGGCCGCGGTTGGCCTGGATGGCGCGCAGGCAGCCCGCGATGCCGTGGGCCAGCTGGGTGTGTTCGGTTTGCTCGAAGCGTTCCGCATAGCGCAGCAGGTAGGCGTTGGCCTCGGTCAGCTCGGTGAGGTCGGCGCTGGTCCACTCGGCGCGCTGCAGGCGCTGCCAGACTTCCAGAAGATGCCGTGCCTGGTGGATCACCCGCTGTGCGAAGTGATTCTTGAGGCGATCGCGACTGGGATCTTCTTGCTCGGTCATGGCACTGCTTCTAATGCTCGACCGCAGTACGTTGAGACAGCGGTCAGAATGGTGGCGCTATGCTAGCACCTGATAGTGCGTACGCTAGTACCGCCGATCTACTGGCGCCAGTATTTTTTCAACGGGAACCATTGGGTCACAGTTGCCCTGTGCGCCCCGTCTCAGCTTGCCGCCCACTCTTGGTTTGGCCATTTGCCGCTGGCAAGGTCCGGCGCTTCACTTATAGTGCATGACCCGGATGGCACCCTCGCCGCAGGTTGCTGTCGAATTCGCCGAGTTGATGAGTTTAAGGACATTGCCATGCTGGACTGGAAGAAGCGTGCGGGCCAGGCACGAGATCGCGTCGATGATTCGGTGGACGATGTCCGCAGCTACCTGGGCGGCATCTGGCTGAGCCGCGCCCTGGGCTCGCTGCTGGTGGTCTACCTGCTGGCAGCCTTGCTGGTGGGTTGGTACTGGAGCCAGGAGCCCGGCCTGTTCCCGGTGCAGCAGAATGCCCAGGCCGCCGCCGAGCGCGCCCAGCGCAAGCTGGTGACCGGCTACACCACGGTGGAAACCCTCAAGCAGGTCGGCCAGACGCTGCTCGACAAGCCCGGTGGCTACCTCTCCAACGACCTCGCCCCGCCCGGCCTCTGGCTGGACAACATGCCCAGCTGGGAATACGGCGTGCTGGTGCAGGTCCGCGACCTGTCCCGCGCCCTGCGCAAGGACTTCGCCCGCTCGCAGTCGCAATCCACCGAGGACGCCGACCTCGCCCGAGCCGAGCCGCGCTTCAACTTCGACAACAAGAGCTGGGCCCTGCCGGCTTCCGAGACCGAGTACCAGGAAGGCATCCGCGCCCTGGACCGCTACCTCGCCCGTCTTTCCGACCCGAACCAGTCCTCCGCGCAGTTCTATACCCGCGCCGACAACCTCAACAACTGGCTGGGTGACGTCGCCACCCGCCTGGGCTCGCTGTCCCAGCGCCTGTCCGCCAGCGTCGGCCGGGTGCGCCTGAACACCGACGTGAAGGCCCAGGAAGTCCAGGAAGGCGTGGTGCCGAAGGTCAGCGAGGAGATCGTCGAGACGCCCTGGCTGCAGATCGACAACGTCTTCTACGAGGCCCGTGGCCAGGCCTGGGCGCTCTCGCACCTCCTGCGTGCCATCGAAGTGGACTTCGCCGACGTGCTGGCGAAGAAGAACGCCACCATCAGCGTGCGCCAGATCATCCGCGAGCTGGAGGCCGCCCAGGAGCCGCTGTGGAGCCCCATGGTGCTCAACGGCAGCGGCTTCGGCGTACTGGCCAACCACTCGCTGGTGATGGCCAACTACATCTCCCGCGCCAACGCCGCGATCATCGACCTGCGCCAGCTGCTCGAGCAGGGCTGATGGCCATCAGCGAACGCGAGGCGGCGCACCGCGCCGCCTCCGATGCCGAGCGCATCGCCTGGGTCGACGAACAGGACCGCCTCCTCGGCGAACTGCCCCGCGCCGAGCTGCGCGAACGTGGCCTGATCGGGCGGGGCACCTTCATCCTCCTCTTCGATTCCGCCGGGCGCCTCTGCGTGCACCGACGCGCCCTGAGCAAGGCCGTGTACCCCGGATACTGGGATCTTGCCGCCGGCGGCATGGTCGCGGCCGGGGAGGGCTACGCCGAGTCGGCCGAGCGCGAACTGGCGGAGGAACTGGGCATCGCCGGCGTGCCGCTGGTCGAGCACGGGCGCTTCTTCTTCGACGAGCCGGGCAACCGCCTCTGGTGCGCGGTGTTCTCCGCCGTCTCCGATGCACCGTTGCGGCTGCAGCCTGAAGAGGTGCTCGAGGCGCGTTTCGTCGACCTGGCGGAAGCCGCTGCCATGCAGCCCTGCTGCCCCGACTCCCAGCGTGCCCTGCAGCTTTACCTCGGTGCCTGACCCAGCTACGACGGCATGCCTTGAGTAGGGTGGATGACGCTCTTCTCATCCACCGATCGGCGCCCCTGGTTACGATGTGCCATCGCTGGCCGTAGGGTGGGCTTCAGCCCACCGCTCTCGCTCGATGCCAACCTGTGGGCACCCCATTTTCCCCTGCCGAACCCGCGCCAGGCGCGGGTTTGTGCAATATCCCGGACCCTTTCGTGCGGGATGCTGCACAGCGAAGCGCGAAGGTCGCGATTCTGTCGACCAATGGCGCAATTTCGTACTTAGCATTCGCGCCGAATGCTGCTAAATTTCGCCGCCTTTCAAGCCCGGCTTCCCCGCCGGGTCTGCGCTGCCCCTGCCAGAGTGGGGCTTCGCGGTCGGCTCCCGCCGACCAGTCGCTATCCTGACCCCTACGAGGAAAGCCGGTGGTCAAGAAAGCTTCGTCCTTCGCCGCCCTGGGCGGCCTGGTGTACTCCACCGACAGCGGCCGGCATTGCCCGGACTGCACCCAGCCCATCGACGCCTGCACCTGCAAGCGAGCCACCGTGCCCGCTGGCGACGGCATTGCCCGCGTGCGCCGTGAAACCAAGGGCCGCGGTGGCAAGACCGTCACCAGCGTCAGCGGGGTGCCGCTCGACGAGGACGCCCTCAAGGAGCTGGCCAGCGCGCTCAAGCGACGCTGCGGCACCGGTGGCGCCCTGAAGGACGGTGTGATCGAGATCCAGGGCGATCACGTGGACCTGCTGCTCGAAGAGCTCGCCAAGCGCGGCTTCAAGGCCAAGAAATCCGGCGGCTGAGTGCCGGCTTTCTAAACTGACTGCACCGGTTGCGGTCAACACCCCAACGTCATACGACCGAATTAACCTGCTCAGGCCCGCCCGGCACGACCGGCGGGCCTGGCACTTTTCTATCCCACAGGGGGACTCCGATGTCTGCACGACGTACGCGCAAGGACGATGGCAGCAGCTGGACAGTAGCGGACAGCCGCAGCGTCTATGGCATCCGCCATTGGGGCGCCGGCTATTTCGCGATCAATGACGCCGGGCGCGTGGAAGTGCGCCCGGGCGGCGCCGCCAGCGAGCCGATCGACCTTTTCGAGCAGGTCGACCACCTGCGCGAGGCAGGCCTGTCCCTGCCGTTGCTGGTGCGCTTCCCCGGCATCCTGCAGGACCGCGTGCGCCAGCTGACCGGCGCCTTCGACGCCAACATCGCGCGCCTGGAATACCAGAACCGCTACACCGCGCTGTACCCGATCAAGGTCAACCAGCAGGAAGCGGTGGTCGAGAACATCATCGCCACCCAGGACGTCTCCATCGGCCTGGAAGCCGGCTCCAAGCCCGAGCTGCTGGCCGTGCTGGCCCTGGCGCCCAAGGGCGGCACCATCGTCTGCAACGGCTACAAGGACCGCGAGTTCATCAAGCTGGCGCTGATGGGCCAGAAGCTCGGCCACAACGTCTTCATCGTGATCGAGAAGGAATCCGAGGTTCAGTACGTGATCGAGGAGGCGGCCGAACTCAAGGTCGCGCCCCAGGTCGGCCTGCGCGTGCGCCTGTCGTCCCTGGCCTCGTCCAAGTGGGCCGACACCGGCGGCGAGAAATCCAAGTTCGGCCTCTCCGCCGCCCAGCTGCTGTCGGTGGTCGAGCGCTTCCGCAAGGCCGGCATCGAGCAAGGCGTGCGCCTGCTGCACTTCCACATGGGCTCGCAGATCGCCAACCTGGCCGACTACCAGCACGGCTTCAAGGAAGCCATCCGCTTCTACGCCGAGCTGCGCAGCCTCGGCCTGCCGGTCGACCACATCGACGTCGGCGGCGGCCTGGGCGTCGACTACGACGGCACCCACTCGCGCAACGCCAGCTCCATCAACTACGACATGGACGACTACGCCGGCGTGGTGGTGGGCATGCTCAAGGAGTTCTGCGACGCGCAGGGCCTGCCGCATCCGCACATCTTCTCCGAGAGCGGCCGCGCCATGACCGCGCACCACGCCGTGCTGGTGATGCAGGTGACCGACGTCGAGCGCCACAACGATGAAGTGCCGAAGATCGCCAACCTCGAGGAGCAGCCGGAGATCGTCCGCTGGCTCGCCGACCTGCTGGGCCCGACCGATGCCGAGATGGTCACCGAGACCTACTGGCGCGCGACCCACTACATCAGCGACGCCGCCACCCAGTACGCCGAAGGCAAGCTGACCCTGGCGCAGAAGGCCCTTGCCGAGCAGACCTACTTCGCCATCTGCCGCCGCCTGCACAACCAGCTCAAGGCCCGCCAGCGTTCCCACCGCCAGGTGCTTGACGAGCTGAACGACAAGCTGGCCGAGAAGTACATCTGCAACTTCTCCGTGTTCCAGAGCCTGCCGGACACCTGGGCCATCGGCCAGGTGCTGCCGATCCTGCCGCTGCACCGCCTCGACGAGGAACCGGTGCGCCGCGCGGTGCTGCAGGACCTGACCTGCGACTCCGACGGCAAGATCAAGCAATACGTCGATGAGCAGAGCATCGAGACCAGCCTGCCGGTGCACGAAGTGCGCGATGGCGAGGACTACCTGCTGGGCGTGTTCCTGGTCGGTGCCTACCAGGAGATCCTCGGCGACATGCACAACCTGTTCGGCGACACCGACTCGGTGAACGTCTACCAGCGTGAGGATGGCAGCGTGTACCACGGCGGCATCGAGACCCACGACACCATCGAGGACATGCTGCGCTACGTGCACCTGTCCCCCGAGGAGCTGATGGCGCTCTACCGCGACAAGGTCTCCGGCGCCAAGCTCAGCGCCCGCGAGCGCACCCAGTACGTCGACGCCCTGCGTCTCGGCCTGACCCGCTCGTCCTACCTGTCGTCCTGATCCACCGCTCCACGAACGAGCCCGGCCCAGCGCCGGGCTTTTTCATGGGGCTGTTCTGTGGAACCCCGCGTTCGCGGGGATGACGGGGGGAGGAGCCACCGTGCCCCGCCCCGCCCGACCCTCTGCTTCATCGCTGCGGCTGGCGGCTTTCGTAGGAGGGTGTAGAGCGAAGCGAAACCCATGCGGTGGGTGTGCCATGAGTCCAGAAAAGCCCTAGAAGCACCGTTTTGAGCCTTTGCGTTGAGTCCACAACGACCAGCACAGCCAATTCATTCGCTTGGCTGCCCACAACCCTCCAACACCTCCCGCAACCTTCCTGCCAACCCCCTTGCCTCCTCCGCCGTGGCGACATTGGTGAAGCCCAGCAAGAGCCCCGGCGCGCCGCCGTCGCCCAGGTACCAGGGCGACAGCGCGATCACGGCGAGCCCCGCCGCCTGGGCACGCCCGGCGATGTGGCGATCGTCGCTACCCGCAGCGAGGCGGGCCAGCAGGTGCATGCCGCCGGCCTGCAGGTCGATCTCCAGGTGCTCCCCGCACTGCGCCAGCAGCGCCTCGCAGGTATGGGCGCGGCGGCGCGCGTAGAGGCTGCGCATCTTCTTCAGGTGGCGGGCGAAATGGCCCTGGTCGATGAAGTCCGCCGTCGTGGCCTGCAACAGCTCGCTGCAGCCGCCGCCGAACTGCGCGGCGACCTCGCGGAAGCGCTCCACCTCCCGGTCCGGCACCACCAGGTAGGCCAGGCGCAGGCCAGGGTAGAGCACCTTGCTGAAGGTCCCGGCATAGAGCACCCGGCCTTCGCGGTCCAGGCTCTTGAGCGCCGGCAGCGGGCGGCCCTGGTAGCGGTACTCGCTGTCGTAGTCGTCCTCCAGCACCCAGCCGCCCACCCGCTGCGCCCGTTCTAGCAACGCCAGGCGCCGGTGCAGCGAGAGGGCGACCCCGGTGGGGCTCTGGTGCGTCGGCGTGACCAGGGCGAAGCGCGCATCGGGCGCCAGGCGCTGGCCCGCGTCCACCACCAGCCCCTCGCCATCCACCGGGACCGGCACGCAGCGCACGCCGAGGCCCTGCAGCAACTGGCGGGCGTGCAGGTAGCCCGGGTCCTCCAGCCAGATGGCATCGCCCGGCGTCATCAGGGCGCGCTGCACCAGCGCCAGGCTGGCGCTGTGGCCGGCGGTGATGAACACCTGCTCCGGCCGGCAGTGGATGCCCCGGGAGATGCCGAGGTAGCCGGCCAGGCTCGCCCGCAGCGGGCCATGGCCGGCCGGGTCCGGCACCATCAGCGCGCTGCCGCCCAGCTCGCGCAGGCGCCGGGCCGCCAGGCGCGCCCAGAGCTTGCGCGGGAAGGCGTCGAGCGCCGGCAGGCCGAGCTGGAAGGGCTGCGGTGCTGCTTCCGTTCCGACCGGTGTCTCGGTGCGCGCTGGACTGATGTTGCGCGAGGGCGGCCGGGGCGCCGTGGCGAGGCGGGGCGACACGCAGGTCCCGGCCGGGCCGCGTGCCAGCAGGTAGCCTTCGCCGATGAGCATCTGGTAGGCCGCCTCCACCGTGCCGCGCGCCAGGTTCAGCTCGCTGGCCAGGCTGCGCAGCGAGGGCACGCGGGCGCCGGGTGGCAAGCGGCCCTGGTCGATGGCTTCGCGGAAGCGTTGGTACAGCTGCAGGTAGACCGGCGTGTCGAGGCCGCGGTCGAGGTGCAGGGGCAGGGGGTGGCCTGGCATGCTCATGTCCCAGTCGTTTTGGTGATTCTTGGACCTGTTGGCTGGTCCATGGCCTGCCTAGAGTAGCGGCTCCGCCAGAAGAGGAAAGTGGCCATGCCCGATCCACAGCCCCCCATCGAACTGCTCCACCTGGACGACGACGCCCAGTTGCGTGCCGCCTTCCCGGTCATGCGCGAGTTGCGCCCGCAGTTGCCCGATGCCGCGACCTTCGTCGCCCGCGTACGCCGCCAGGCCCGCCAGGGCTACCGCCTGCTCGGCGCCTGCTGCGACGGCCAGGTGCTGGCCCTGGCCGGCTACCGCGAGCTGGAGAACCTGATCCACGGGCGCTTCATCTACGTCGACGACCTGGTAGCCGACCCGCAGCGTCGCAGCCGGGGCCTGGGCGCCCGCCTGCTGGACGAACTGGCGCTGATCGGTGGCGGGCTCGGCTGCCAGCGCCTGGTGCTGGATACGGCACTGGCCAATTCCCTGGCGCAGCGCTTTTATTTCCGCCAGGGCCTGCTGTCCACCGGCCTGCACTTCAGCCGGCCGCTGCCCGTCGCCGCCACGCACCCCACCCAGGAGAACTGACCATGCCCCGTGTCCTGCTGATCGAATGCAGCCCCAATGAAGACGCGTCCCCCGGCGGCCGACTGGCCCGGGAGATGGCCGAGCGCATCCACGCCAACGCGCAGGTCACCGTGCGCAACCTGGTGCGCGAGCCCCTGCCGCCCCTGTCCGGCGACTACGCCCGCGCCGTCACCGGCCGCGCCCATCGCGACGACCCGGCCCTGGCACTGTCCGAGCAACTGATCGACGAGCTGGAGCAGGCCCATTACCTGCTGATCTCCACGCCCATGCACAACTACATGGTGCCGGCGGCGCTGAAGCTCTGGCTCGACTACGTGGTGCGCATCCAGCGCAGCTTCACCATGGTCGATGGCAACAAGGAAGGCCTGCTGGAAGACCGCCCGACCTTCGTGGTGGTCAGCTCGGGTGGCAACTACCTGGGCGCCAGGGCCAGCCAGGCGGACTTCCTCTCGCCCTACCTGCGCCACATCCTCGGCGTGATCGGCCTGCACCATGTCGAGTTCGTCCACCTGCAGGGCCTGGCCCAGGGCCCGGACGCCGTGGCCGAGACCCTGCAGCAGGCGCGCACGCGCCTGGCCAACAACCCCTATTTCGCCGCCGCCCCCTTCCCCGGAGTCCCCGCATGAGCACGCTGCGCCTGCCCTACTACCAACTCTCCCCCGAGGCCTACCAGGGCCTGGCCGCCACCAAGAAGGCCCTCGAAGCCAGCAGCCTCGGCGCGGGCCTCATCGAACTGGTCTACCTGCGCATCTCGCAGATCAACGGCTGCGCCTTCTGCCTGGAGATGCACAGCAAGGCCCTGCGTGCCCGTGGCGAGGAGCAGGCGCGGCTCGACGCCCTGGCCGGCTGGCGGGTCAGTGGTCTGTACAGCGAGAAGGAGAGGGCGGCGCTGGAGTGGGCCGAGTCGCTCACCCGCCTGGAGGCGAGCGGTGCGCCGGACTCGGCCTTCGAGCCCCTGCGGTCGCATTTCAGCGAGGCCCAGATCGCCGACCTGAGCTTCGCCGTGGCCTTGATGAACGCCTTCAACCGCCTGGCGGTGGGCATGCGCCAGTGAGGGGCCTCAGGAGATGACGCCGAAGCCGCGCGCCATCAGTGCGGCCAGCAGCGGGATGACCAGCACCGCCAGCAGCTCCAGGCGGATCGCCATGATCACCAGCCTGGCGGTCTTCGGGCTGACCTCGGGTACCTGCCCGGCCTTCAGCGCGTTGCGCCAGTTGAGGAAGACGAAGGTCGGAAGCGCAGACAGCAGCGCCACCAGGATGAACAGCCCGATCTTGGCGTGGAACACGCTGTTCTTCAGGTAGTACTCGGTGCCCTTGCCATACCACAGCACCCGCGCCAGGCCGGTGGCCAGCACCAGGCCGGCGCTCAGGCCATAGGCGATGTCCACCCGGATCAGGCTGCGCGCGCGCTCCAGGTCCAGGGGCAGCTTGAACAGGCGATGCTCCAGGACCAGCAGCGAGAAGAGGATGAAGATCGACAGGTAGTGCAGGTACGCGGCGATGGCTTGAGCCATGTGAACTCCTTTGCGGTCATCAGGGGGTGTTCTTATAGGGGGGCGGCTGCCTTTAGTTGGCGCTCTCCACGCGGTTGCGGCCGTTCTGCTTGGCCCGGTACAGGGCGCGGTCGGCCAGGTCCAGGGCTTCGTTCTGCGTTTGCTCGGGGCTCACCAGCAGGGTGCCGGCACTGAGGGTCTGGGCCAGCTCCTGGCCGGCGGCGCGCACCGGCTTATCGGCGATGCAGCGGCGCAGGCGCTCGGCGATGTGCTGCAGCTCCTCGTCGTCATGCACCGCCACCAGGGCGACGAACTCCTCGCCGCCGATGCGCACCAGCAGGTCGTCCGGGCGAAGCGCCGCGGTCATGCGCCGCGAACTCTCCCACAGCACCTGGTCGCCGGCGGCGTGGCCATGCTGGTCATTGACGCGCTTGAAGTGATCGAGGTCGGCATAGATCACCCCCAGGCGCAGGCCGGCCTTGGTGACGCGGGCCATTTCCTTGGGGAAGAACTGCGCCAGGGCGCCCCGGTTCCACAGTTGGGTCAGCGGGTCGATCAGCGCCTTGCGCTGCTCGCGGTCCACCGCGCGGCGCAGGTTCTGCGTCTGCTGGGCCATGCCGCGCAGCTGCAGGTAGCCCTCGGCCAGGGTCGCCAGGTCGCGCAGGCGGAACAGCTCCTCCTGGTCCAGGGTGCGTGGCCTGGGGTCGAGCATGCACAGGGTGCCGATGGGCATGCCGTTGCCGGAGAGCAGCGGCTGGCCGGCATAGAAGCGGACGAAGGGGGCGCCGACCACCAGCGGGTTGTCGCTGAAGCGGGCGTCGGCGAGCGTATCGGGGATCAGCAGCGGGCCGTTGCCTAGGATGGCGTGGCCGCAGAAGGAGATGTCGCGTGGGGTCTCCGAGGTCTCCAGGCCGATGCGCGCCTTGAACCACTGGCGATTGCGGTCCACCAGGCTGATCAGCACGGTTTCCACCCGGAACAGTTCACGGGTCAGGCGCACCAGGGTGTCGAGGTAGAGCTCGGCGGGGGTGTCGAGAATGTCCTGTTCGTCCAGGGCCTTCTGGCGACGGTCTTCATCGGGGTGGCACGGGGCGGCGAGCATGGGATTTCTCCAGTCAGTTCGCATGCGTGAACCAGGCGTCTCGTCGGGACAGGCGCCAGGCGAGGGCGCCGAGACTCAGGCCGCGCAACAGCATAAAACATAGGAACGCCAACCACAGGCCATGGTTTCCGAATGGTTGCAGCAGCAGGCCGACGGGCAGGCCGAGGAGCACCGCCAGGAGCATGGCATCGCGCATTTCCCGGGCCCGGGTCGCGCCGATGAACAGGCCGTCCAGCAGGTAGCTCCACACCGCCACCAACGGCAACACCGCCAGATAAGGAAGATAGACGTGGGCGACCGCGCGCACCTCCCCGATGTCGCTCTGCAGGTCGATGAACGGCCCCCCGGCGACGGCGAACAACAGCGCGAAGGCCAGGCTCGCCAGCAACGACCAGGCGCCGGCCACCAGCAGCGAGCGGCGCAGCTCGAGGCGGTTGCGCGCACCGATGGCGTGGCCGCACAGGGCTTCCACCGCATGGGCCAGGCCATCCAGCGCGTAGGCGGTGACCAGCAGGCCATTGAGCAGCAGCGCGTTGGCCGCCACGGTGGCGTCGCCCATGCGCGTGCCCTGCACCGTCAGCAGGAAGAACACCAGCTGCAGCGCCAGCGAGCGGATGAAGATGTCGCGGTTCACCGCCAGCAGCGGGCGCCAGGCACGCCACAGGCGCAGTGCCGGCCAGTCGATGCGGCCCGGGTGGCGACGCAGGGCGCCACGGGTCATTGCCAGGCCGATCAGTGCACCGCTCCATTCGGCGACCACCGCCGCCTGTGCGGCACCGGCCACGCCCAGGTCGAGCCCGAGGACGAACCACAGCGCCAGGGCGATGTTGGTCAGGTTGGTGCCCAAAAGGATGGCCAGCGGTGCGCGTGCGTTCTGGGTGCCGAGGAACCAGCCCACCAGCGCGTAGTTGGCCAGCGCCGCCGGCAGCCCCAGCAGGCGCAGGTGGAAGAACTCGCGGGTCATGGCGTCCAGTTCGGCCGAGGGATTCATCAAGCCCAGGGCCAGGCCGCTGAAGGGCACCGCCAGCAGCCCCAGCAGCAGCGCCAGGCCGAATGCCAGGCCCAGCCCCTGCAGCAGCACCTGGCGCAGGGCCCCGCCATCGGCACGCCCGGCGGCCTGGGCGGCGAAGCCGGTGGTGCCCATGCGCAGGAAGCCCAGCACCCCGAGCAGCAGCATGTACAGGGTGCTGCCTACCGCCACGGCGCCCAACTGGTGGGCATGGGGCAGATGGCCGACCACGGTACTGTCCACCAGTGCCACCAGGGGCACGGAGATGTTGGAGAGGATCATCGGCGCGGCCAGTGCCCAGACCCGGCGATGGGTGGGGGCGTGCCGCCAGGCGTCGGCTAATGCGCTCATACGGGGCTCCGGAAGGGCTGCGCAGTATAGCCGTGCAAAAGTGCGAAGAAGGTGGCTTTACGGCTGCCGGGGCTCGTCTATAGTTGCCGCGCGCGCACCTGCGCGTCCCCTCCCCGGAGCTCCTCCATGTCGTACAAAGGATTGTTACTGGCCCTCTCGCTGGGGCTGCTTGCCGCCTGCGATTCCTCCACCCCCGAACATGCCGTCGAGAAACCCGCCGCCGCACCCACGGTCGCCGAGGCCAAGCGCGCACCGGCCGACGTCGCTGCGCTGGCCAAGCGCTACGCCGGTCGCGAACTCAAGGTCGTGGATGTTTCCGAAACCCAGGTCGATGGTGCCAGCACGCTGTCGGTGAGCCTCTCCGTGCCCCTGGACCCGGAGCAGCCGTTCGCCGAGCGCCTGCACCTGGTGGACAAGGAAACGGGCAAGGTCGACGGTGCCTGGGAGCTCGACGACAGCCTCATGGAACTGCGCCTGCGTCACCTGGAGCCTAACCGCCAGCTGGTCCTGACCATCGACCCCGGCCTGCGCGCGGTGAACGACTCGCGCCTGGCGCAGGAGAGCGTCACCCGCCTGGAGACTCGTGACCAGCAGCCCAGCGTCGGATTCGCCAGCCAGGGCTCGCTGCTTCCAACCCGGCTTGCCGAGGGGCTGCCGGTGATCACCCTCAACGTCGACGCGGTGGATGTGGACTTCTTCCGCGTGCGCCCCGACGCGCTGCCGAAGCTGCTGTCGCGCTGGGGCCGTCGCAGCAACCTGGACTACTGGGAGGCCGACACCATCCTGAAGATGGCCGACCTCGCCTACAGCGGTCGCTTCGACCTCAAGCCCGCGCGCAACACCCGCGAGAACCTGCTGCTGCCCATCGCCGGCATCGAGCCGCTGAAGCAGCCCGGCGTCTACATCGCGTTGATGCGCCGCGCCGGCAGCTTCAACTACACCAACCCGGCGACGCTGTTCAGCCTCAGCGACATCGGCCTCTCCGCCCACCGCTTCCGCGATCGCCTCGACGTCTTCGCCCAGGCCCTGGACGGCGGCAAGGCACAGGGCGAGATCGGCCTGGAACTGCTCGACGAGAACGGCCAGTCGCTGGCCCAGGGCAAGACCGACGGCCAGGGCCACGCCCAGCTGCCGCTGACCAACAAGGCCCGCGTGCTGGTGGCGCGCCAGGGGCAACAGACCAGCCTGCTGCGCCTCGATGCCCCGGCGCTGGACCTCTCCGAGTTCGAGGTCACCGGCGCGACCGCCGAGCCGCTGCAGTTCTTCGTCTTCGGCCCGCGCGACCTCTACCGCCCCGGCGAGACCGTGCTGGTCAACGCCCTGCTGCGCGATGCCGATGGCCGCGCCGTTCCCGCCCAGCCGGTGAACGTGGAGGTGCGCCGCCCGGACGAGCAGGTCAGCCGCCGCTTCGTCTGGAACCCCGACGAGGGCGGTCTCTACCAGTACCAGCTGGCGCTTTCCGGCGATTCCCCCACCGGCCACTGGCAACTGCTGATCGACCTCGGCAACGGCCAGAAACAGCTCTATGAATTTTTGGTCGAGGACTTCCTCCCCGAGCGCATGGCCCTGGAGCTCAAGGGCAGCGACGAGCCGCTGGCCCCCGGCGATGCCGCCCGCTTCCAGGTCGAAGGCCGCTACCTCTATGGCGCGCCGGCCGCCGGCAACCGCATGACCGGCCAGCTCTACGTGCGCCCGCTGCGCGAGGCGGTGAAGTCGCTGCCCGGCTACCAGTTCGGCTCGGTGACCGAGGAGGACCTGAGCCAGGACATCGAACTGGACGAAACCAAGCTCGACGAAGAGGGCAAGGGCGCCCTGGAGATCGAAAGCCGCTGGGCCAACGCACGCTCGCCGCTGGAGCTGACCCTGCAGGCCAGCCTGCAGGAATCCGGTGGCCGGCCCGTCACCCGGCGCCTGGAGCAGCCGATGTGGCCGGCGCCACGCCTGCCCGGCCTGCGTGGCCTGTTCGACGGCGACGAGATCGACAGCAACGGCACCGCCGAAGTGGAGCTGCTGGTGGCCGACCCCGCCGGCAACAAGCTGGAAGCCAAGGGACTCAAGGTCCGCCTGGTTCGCGAGCGCCGTGACTACTACTGGAGCTACTCCGACGGCTCGGGCTGGAGCTACCACTACAACGAGAAGTACCTGAACGTCGACGAACAGCAGGTCGACGTCGCCGCCAACGCCACCGCCCGGGTCAGCTTCCCCGTGCAATGGGGCCCCTACCGCGTCGAAGTCGAGGACCCGCAGAGCGGCGTCACCAGCAGCCTGCGCTTCTGGGCCGGCTACCGCTGGCAGGACAACGCCGCCGGCGGTGCCGTGCGCCCGGACCAGGTCAAGCTGGCGCTGGACAAGCCCGCCTACGCCGAAGGCGAGGTGGCCAGGGTCACCGTCACCCCGCCCGCCGCAGGCAGCGGCTACCTGCTGGTGGAATCGGCCGACGGCCCGCTCTGGTGGCAGAGCATCGAGGTGCCGGCCGAGGGCAAGACCTTCGACATCCCCGTGGCTCGCGAGTGGACGCGCCACGACCTGTACGTCAGCGCGCTGGTGGTGCGTCCCGGCGAGCGCAAGGAGCGGGTCACACCCAAGCGCGCCGTGGGCCTGCTGCACCTGCCCCTGGAGCGGGCCCAGCGCAAGCTGGCGCTGACCCTGAGCGCCCCCGAGAAGATGCGCCCCAGCCAGCCCCTGGCGGTGCACGTGCAGGCGAAGAACGCCGACGGCAGCCCGGCGCGCCAGGTGCGCGTGCTGGTCGCCGCCGTGGATGCCGGCATCCTCAGCATCACCGACTACGCCACCCCCGATCCCTTCGCCACGCTGTTCGGGCGCAAGGCCTATGGCGCCGACCAGCTCGACGTCTACGGCCAGCTCATCGAAGCGGGGCAGGGGCGCCTGGCCTCCATCGCCTTCGGCGGTGACGCCGGTCTCGCGGCCGGCGGCAAGCGGCCCAACACCGAAGTGCGCCTGGTGGCGCTGCAGAGCGTGCCCGTGGCCCTGGACGACAAGGGCGAGGGCGAGATCAGCCTCGACATCCCCGACTTCAACGGCGAGCTGCGCCTCATGGCCCAGGCCTGGAGCGAGGACCGCTACGGCATGGCCGAAGCCAGGACGGTGGTGGCCGCGCCCCTGGTGGCCGAACTTTCCGCGCCGCGATTCCTCGCCGGAGGTGACGAAAGCACCGTCGCGCTGGACCTGACCAACCTCTCCGGCAAGCCCCAGGCGCTGGACGTGCGCCTGGAAGCCGAAGGCCAACTGCGCCTCGCCGACAGCCCCGGCAGCCAGACTGCGCCGCTGCAACTGGCCGACGGCCAGCGCACCACCCTGCGCATCCCGGTACGTGCCCTCGGCGGCTACGGCCAGGGGCGGATCAAGGTCCTGGTGAATGGCCTGGAGCTGCCCGGCGAAACCCTGGCGCCCTTCGCCCGCGACTGGACCCTGGGCATCCGCCCGGCCTGGCCGGCGCTGGTGAAGAACTTCCGCGCGGTGCTCAAGGGCGACAGCTGGAGCCTGCCCGCCGGCACCCTGGACGCCTTCCAGCCGACCGGCCGCGAAGCGCTGCTGGCGGTCTCCGCGCGCCCGCCGCTGAACATCGGCGAACACATCCGCGCGCTGCGCGCCTATCCCTATGGGTGCGCCGAGCAGACCACCAGCGGCCTCTACCCCTCGCTCTACGCCGACGCCGCGACCCTCTCGCGGCTGGGCATCGCGGGCGAGTCGGACGAGCAGCGGCGCAAGGCCATGGAGGTGGGCATCGAGCGCCTGCTGGGCATGCAGCGCTACAACGGTGGCTTCGGCTTGTGGAGCGCGGAGAGCGAGGAAGAGTTCTGGCTCACCGCCTATGTCACCGACTTCCTCCTGCGGGCCCGTGACCAGGGCTACGCGGTGCCGGCCGAGCCGCTGGCCAAGGCCAGCGAGCGGCTGCTGCGCTACCTGCAGGACCGCGACCTGATCGAAGTGAGCTACAGCCAGTACAGCGACCACAGCCGCTTCGCCGTGCAGGCCTATGCCGGCTACGTGCTCGCCCGCAGCCAGCAGGCACCCCTGGGCGCCCTGCGCAGCCTGTTCGAGCGCCGCGCCGAGTCCCGCTCCGGCCTGCCCCTGGTGCAACTGGCCGTGGCCCTCAGGGCCATGGGCGACCAGCCCCGCGCCGACCTGGCCCTGGAAGCCGGGCTGGCGGTGCAGCGCGACGACACCTTCTGGCTCGGCGACTACGGCAGCCGCCTGCGTGACCAGGCGATGATCCTCGCCCTGCTGGAAGAGAACGACCTCGCCGCCGACCGCCGCGAAGCACGCCTGTTCGACCTCGCCGATCTGCTGGGCTCGGACAACGGGCTGTCGACCCAGGAGCGCAACGCGCTGTTCCTCGCCGGGCGCGGCCTGCTGGGCAAGCCCGAAGCCGCCTGGCAGGCGAGCCTGGATGTCGGTGGGAAGGCGCGCGCCCTCGACCAGGACCACGGCGGCGTCAGGCTCGACGAGAGCCAGGTGGCCGAGCCCCTGACCCTGTCCAGCCAGACCAAGGCGCCGCTGTACCAGCGCCTGACCCTGTCCGGCTACCCGGCCGAGGCGCCGAAGGCGGGTGGCGAGAACTTCGTCATCCACCGCGAGTACCTGGGCATGGACGGCAAGCCGCTGGACATCCGCAACCTGGAAAGCGGCCAGCTGGTGCTGGTGCACCTGGGCGTGGAGGCCAAGGTACGTGCCCCCGACGCCCTGGTGATCGACCTGCTGCCCGCCGGCCTGGAGCCGGAGAACCAGAACCTGGCGCAGGGCGCCGCGAGCCTGGAGGACGCCGGCAGCCAGGTGAAGGAGTGGCAGGAAGCGATGCAGAACGCCGCGATCAAGCACCAGGAGTTCCGTGACGACCGCTACGTGGCCGCGGTGGACATCAACGAGTACGACCGCACCCACCTGCTCTACCTGGCCCGCGCCGTCACCCCCGGCCGCTACCGCGTGCCGCCGCCCCAGGTGGAGTCCATGTACCGCCCGCAATGGCAGGCGCTGGGCGATGCGCCGGAGGAGATGGTGATCAAGGCCCGCTGAAGCGCTTCCAGCAGGGCGGTGTTCGCGAGGGTGACGGTCAGGTGCCGTCATTCCCGCGAACGCGCCGCTTATTCGCAGGATGGGTAGCGCGAAGCGAAACCCATCACCAGGCCGCCTCGAAGCGACCTGTCGCACCGTCCCACTTCGGAGCCCTCATTCTTGTCGTTCCCCTCCACCTTGCACCGTGCCCGCCGCCTGCTGAAGCGCCGCTGGGTCGCGCTGCCGCTGCTGCTCCTGGTGCTGCTCTGGTGCGCCGACCGGCTGTTCCCGCTGCCCCTGCCGGCGGACGACCGGGCGCGGGTGGTGCTGGCGGAGGACGGCACGCCGCTGTGGCGCTTCGCCGATGCCGAGGGCGTGTGGCGCTACCCGATCACGCCGCGACAGGTCTCGCCCTACTACCTGGAGGCGCTGCTCACCTACGAGGATCGCTGGTTCTACCGCCATCCCGGGGTCAACCCGCTGGCCCTCGGCCGCGCCGCCTGGCAGAACCTCGCCGGTGGGCGCGTGCTGTCCGGCGGCAGCACCCTGTCGATGCAGGTGGCGCGCCTGCTCGACCCGCACCCGCGCACCCTCGGCGGCAAGCTGCGCCAGCTGTGGCGCACCCTGCAGCTGGAGTGGCACCTGTCCAAGGACGAGATCCTCACCCTCTACCTCGACCGCGCGCCCTTCGGCGGCACCCTGCAGGGCGTGGCGGCGGCGAGCTGGAGTTACCTGGGCAAGCCGCCCTCGACGCTGACTCGCGCCGAAGCGGCGCTTCTCGCGGTGTTGCCCCAGGCGCCGAGCCGGCTGCGCCCGGACCGCCACCCGCAACGCGCCACCGCCGCCCGGGACAAGGTGCTGCGCCGACTCGCCGAATACGGGGTATGGCCCCAGGCGACGGTGGACGAGGCGCTGGAGGAGCCGGTGCTGCTGGCGCCGCGCCAGGAGCCGCGCCTTGCGCCCCTGCTGGCACGCCGCCTCAACCGCCCCGGCAGCCCGCAGCTGATCCGCACCACCCTCGACGCCAACCTGCAGCGGCGCCTGGAAGACCTGCTGCTGGGCTGGCGCGTGCGCCTGCCGGAGCGCACTTCGGCGGCGATCCTGGTGGTGGAGCACTCGAGCATGGCGGTGCGTGCCTACCTCGGCTCCGTGGAGATGGACGACGCCCGTCGCTTCGGCCATGTCGACATGGTCGGTTCCCTGCGCTCGCCGGGCTCCACCCTCAAGCCCTTCCTCTATGGCATGGCCCTGGACGCCGGGCTGATCCACTCCGAATCCCTGCTGCAGGACGTGCCGCGTCGCTATGGCGACTACCGCCCCGGCAACTTCTCCACGGGCTTCAGCGGCCCGGTGGCGGCCAGCGAGGCGCTGGCCACCTCCCTCAACCTGCCCGCCGTGCAACTGCTGGAAGCCTACGGGCCGAAGCGCTTCGCCGGCGAACTGCGCAGTGCGGGCCTGCCGCTGGTGCTGCCGGTCGGCGCCGAGCCCAGCCTGGCGCTGATCCTCGGCGGCGCCGGTGCGCGGCTGGAGGACCTGGTGGGGGCCTACGCCGCCTTCGCCCGCCAGGGCCGCGCTGCGGCGCCGCGCCTGCAACCCGACGACGCCCTGCGTGAGAAGCGCCTGCTGTCCCCCGGCGCGGCCTGGATCGTGCGGCGCATCCTTTCCGGCCAGTCGCGCCCGGACCGCGACCCGCAGGCGCTGCCGCCGCTGCGCCCGGCGCTGGCGGTGAAGACCGGCACCAGCTACGGCTTCCGTGACGCCTGGGCCATAGGCGTGGGGCCGCGCTACCTGGTCGGCGTGTGGATCGGCCGCCCCGACGGCACGCCGGTGCCTGGCCAGTTCGGCCTGGCCTCGGCGGCGCCGCTGCTGGTGCAGGTGCACGACGTGCTGGTCAACCGCGACGCCCAGCGCGGCAGCGCCCAGCCACTGGACGACAAGCCCGACTCGGTGGGCATCGCCGCCATCTGCTGGCCCCTGGGCCAGTCGCTGCCTCGCGATGACGCCAATTGCCGTCGCCAGCGCCTGGCCTGGACCCTCGATGGCACCGTTCCGCCGACCCTGCAGGCCGCCGACCAGCCCCTGGGCCTCGGCCTGCGCCAGAGCGTGTGGCTGGATGCGCGCGGGTTGCGCACCGCCCCCGGCTGCCCGGGCGCCAGCGCCCATGAGCTGGCGTTGTGGCCGGCACCGCTGGAGCCCTGGCTGCCCCGTCGCGAGCGTCGGTCGGCGCGGCTGCCGGCGGTCGCGCCGGACTGCCCGCCACCCTTGCCGCCGGCGGCCGCTGCGCTGTCCATCGTCGGCCTGCGCGCCGGCGACCAGTTGCGCCGCCCCGCCGCCAGTGCCGGGCCGCTTCGGGTACGCCTCTCGGCGCTGGGCGGCAGCGGCCGGCGCTGGTGGTTCCTGGATGGCCGGCCCCTGGGCGAGACGGCGGCGGACGCGGCGTTCGACCAGGTGCTCGACGAGGTCGGCCGGCACCAGCTGAGCCTGCTGGACGAGGCGGGCGCTACCGCTCGTCTGGAGTTCAGCGTGATCGAATGAGTTTGGACTCAAGTAGGAATAGGCCTTGGGCGATAAGAGCTTGTACATTTCAACAAGATGAATTGTCTGCTTCTCTGTATACAATCTGCTGCCGCCTTCACCGAGCCCCTATAAAAATTCCAGGAGACAACTCCATGCGCCTCTGGCAACGCAGTATTCAGTGGCAGCTGATCCTCAGCATGGGCGCGGCCCTGCTGGCCAGCATCCTCATCGTGGTGGGGATCTACTCCGCCGTGGTCAACCGCCTCACCGACCGCTACCTGGTGGGGGAAGCGCTGCCCAAGAGCACGCTGGCGATCCGCAACGACCTCGAGCGGGTACTGGCCGAGCCGCTCACCGCCGCCCAGGGCATCGCCCGGAACAGCCTGGTTCACGACTGGCTGGGCGCCGGCGAGGACCCGGCCCGGCAACAGGACTTCGTCCGCTACCTGTCCGGCGTGCAAGCGCAGCAGAAGGCGCTGACCACCTTCCTGGTGGGGTTGGACTCGGGCAACTACTACACCGACAAGGGCCTCAACCGCACGCTCACCCGCGGGCCCCAGGAGAACAACTGGTTCTATGGCTTCGTCGACGGCAGCAAGGACCGCTCGCTGGACATCGACGTCGACGCCAGCACCCACCAGCCGACCCTGTTCATCAACCAGCGCGTCTCCGCCGGTGGCAAGACCCTGGGCGTCGCCGGGCTGGGCTACAGCCTCAGCGGCATGAGCGACCTGATCCGCAACTTCCGCTTCGGCGAGAACGGCCGCGTCTACCTGGCCAGCGCCGACGGCAAGGTGAAGATCCACCCGCAATCCGAGTTCAACGACACCCGCACGCTGCAGGAGCTGACCAGCGCCGACGCGGCCCGCCAGTTGCTGGCCGGCGAAGGCAAGGCCGTGACCTTCGAGCGTGACGGCGAGGTCTTCCTGGCCCTGGCCCAGCCGCTGCAGTCCATCGACTGGGTGCTGGTGAGCGAGGTGCCCGAGGCGGAAATCTACGGCGACGCGCGCCAGGCCCTGGTGATGACCAGCCTGGTGGGCATCGGCGTGGCGCTGCTGTTCCTGGTGCTGGTGGTGTTCCTCGCCCGGGGGCTGGTGCGGCCGATCCGCCAGGTGACCTCCGCGCTGGTGGAGATCGGCGGTGGCGGCGGCGACCTGACCCGCCGCCTGGACGACAACCGCGCCGACGAACTGGGCGACCTGGCCCGTGGCTTCAACCGTTTCCTCGAAGGCCAGCGCAGCCTGATCGGCGAGGTGCTGGCCACCAGCCAGAGCCTGCGCACCGCCGTCGGCCAGGTGACCACGGTGGTGGAGAACACCGCCGGGCGCGCCGGGCAGCAGCAGGAGATGACCGACATGGTCGCCACCGCCGTCCACGAGATGGGCCTGACGGTGCAGGAGATCGCCCGCAATGCCGGCAACGCCGCCCTCAGTTCGCAGCAGGCCCGCGACGAGGCCCTGCAGGCGCGCAAGGTGGTGGGCGAGTCCATCGGCCATATCGAGAAGATGTCCGGGGAGATCGGCGGCGCGGCGGGCGCCGTCACCGAGCTGGCCAACCAGGTGGCGTCCATCGACCAGGTGCTGGCGGTGATCCGCGGCATCTCCGAGCAGACCAACCTGCTGGCGCTGAACGCGGCGATCGAGGCGGCACGCGCCGGCGAGATGGGCCGTGGCTTCGCCGTGGTGGCGGACGAGGTGCGCACGCTCGCCAGCCGCACCCAGTCCTCCACCGACGAGATCCAGCAGATGATCCAGCGCCTGAAGTCGGGCGCCGAGACGGCGGTGACCTCCATGCACGCCGGGCAGTCGGCCACCGGCACCGGCGTCGAGGCCAGCCAGCGCACCGGCACGTCCCTGGCGGCGATCACCGAGCAGGTGGAGAAGATCAGCGACATGAACCACCAGGTGGCGGCCGCCACCGAGGAGCAGTCCTCGGTCACCGAGGAGATCAACCGCAACGTCCAGGGCATCGCCGACCTGGCCAGCGCTACCGCGGGCGAGGTACGCGCCTGCCGCGAGGATTGCCAGGTGCTCAGCCGCCTGGCCGACGACCTGGCCCGGCAGATGGGCAGCTTCCGTCTCTGACGGGCCGCCCGGTGGGGAGGGTCAGGCCGTTTCCAGGCGGTCGCGGCCCTTTTCCTTGGCCTGGTACAGCGCGTCGTCCACGCGCTTGAAGAAGGCTTCGGCATCGCCGTCGCGCTGCGCGTCGTAGCAGCCGACGCCGAGGCTGGCGGTGAGCGGCAAGCGCTCGCCCTTGAGCACCAGGCCCTTGGCCGCCAGGTCGCGGCGGAAATCCTCGGCCAGCTTGGACGCCTGCTTCAGCCCGGTGTCGGGCATCAGCACGCCGAACTCCTCGCCCCCCAGGCGCAGCAGCGCATCGCTGTCGCGGCGGAACACCTCGCGCATGCGCTCGGCGAACTGCTGCAGGCACTGGTCACCCATGGCGTGGCCGTGCTCGTCGTTGATGCGCTTGAAGAAGTCGATGTCCAGCAGCACCAGCGACAGCGGCGAGTCCTGGCGCGAGGCGGTGGCGACCATGGCCGGGAACAGGTTGTTGAACTGGTAGCGGTTGCCCAGCTGGGTGAGGCCGTCGGTGCGGCTCAGGGCGTCCAGGCGCTGGCGCTGTTCCAGCAGTTGCAGCTCCAGCTTCACGGTGCCCAGGTATTCGCGGTGGCTGCGCGACAGCGCCAGCACCAGGTAGCTGAGGTAGAAGGCCAGGGTCACCAGCTCGGCCCGCTGCGGCTCGGGGTGGATGCCCAGGGCGATCAGGCCCGGCAGGTAGAGCAGCAGGATGGCGACCACGGCGCGGCGCCGGCGCATGGCGAAGTTGAAGGCCATGGCGGTGCTGAAGGCGATGGTGCTGAGGGTGGCGATGATCCGCGAGTCGGCGAAGTCGGGGGTCAGCAGCACCCAGGCGTGGGCCAGGCCCCAGGCCAGGCAGGTGGCGAGGATCAGCGTCCAGTGGCGGTTGAGCCAGCCCAGCAGCTCCAGCTCCGAGCCGTTCTTCGGCGGTACGTGGAGGACGCGCGCGGCCAGCATCAGGCCGAAGAACAGGGTGCCGGCGAGGCCGAGGCCGAGGTCGTGCAGGGGCGTCGCGCTGAACAGCCAGGCCAGCACCCAGGCCAGCAGGTAGTAGAGGCCACCGAGGCGCGTGCGGATGCGGGTGTCCTGGATCTCGCGCCAGAGGGCGAAACCCTCGGGGTGTTGCGGCAGCTCTGCGTCAGTCATGTGCTGTGATCACAAATACGGCTGGGTCGGCAGAGCTTATCGCGTTCCTCGGCCGATAGCAGCACATGGCTATCGCAGTTCGTCAGCCGCGGCGGATCATCCACACGCCGCCGATGATCAGCACCATCCCGGCGATCTTGCCGAGGCTGATGGGCGCCTCGCGGTAGCCGACCCAGCCGTAGTGATCGAGCACCAGGGCCATGCTCAGCTGGCCGGCGAGGACCAGGGCCATGAACAGCATGGCGCCGATGCGGGGGCCGGCGAAGGCGGCGGTGGCGATGAACACGGCGCCCAGCAGGCCACCGCTCCAGTGCCACCAGGTGAGCCCCTTCAGCGCCGCGAAGCTGGGCAGCTCGCGCTGCACGGCGGCCACGGCGAAGAGCGCCACCGTGCCCACCAGGAAGGAAATCAGCGCGGCGCTCATGACGCTGGACACCTGCCTGGACAGCAGGCCGTTGATACCGGCCTGCAACGGCAGGAAGGCTCCGGCGATGAAGGGCAGGGCGAGCAGCCACCAGGCACTGGGCATGGGTATCTCCTGTTCTCGGGGGGCGCACAGTATGCCGCCCGCCCCCCCGGGCTGTCGCCCGTCAGCGCATCAGGGCCACTGCATCTCGCCCTTGAGCACCTTGGCGCTGAGCTCCAGGTCGGCCTCGCCGGCCAGGCCCGGGTAGCGCTTCTTCATGGCGGTGATCAGCGCGGCGGCGTCCTTGGCCTTGGGCAGTTCCTGCTCCAGCGCCTTCAGGTAGTCGCGGGTGAAGCGGAGGTCGCCGAGACCGGCGGCGCGCTCGCCCAGGTAGTGGCCGGGGATCACCTGCTCGGGTTTGAGCGCTTCGATGCGATCCAGCGCGGCGACCCAGTTGCGGCGCGATTCGACGCTCTGCGAGTCGGCGGTCCACACGTGCATGTTGCCGCTTACCAGTACGCCGCCCAGCTGGGTGCGCAGCGAGGGCACCCACAGGCTGGTGTGGGCCGGGTCGGCGCTGTCCAGGCCGATCACTTCGATGCGCTGGCCTTCCAGCTCCAGGCTGTCGCCTTCCAGCGGCTTCGGCACCACCAGGGCCTTGGGCGCGCCGTCCTTGAGGATCGGGCCCCAGTAGGCGAGCTTCAGGTCCTTGGTGGCCTGGATGTGCTCGATGGTCGGCGCGGTGGCCAGCACCTCGGCCTCGGGGAAGGCGCGCACCAGGGTGTCCAGGCCGAAGTAGAAGTCCGGGTCGCCGTGGCTGATGAAGATGGTGGTCAGGCGCTTGCCGCTGGCCTGGATGCGGCGCACCAGTTCGTCGGCCTCGTGGCTGGAGAACTGCGCGTCCACCAGCAGGGCGTCGTGCTCGCCGAGGATCAGCGACGAGGTGACCGGGAACACGGCCTTGTCGCCGGGGTTGTAGACCTGCAGTTGCAGGGGCTGGGCCAGGGCGCTGCCGGTGGCGGCGATCAGGGCGGCGCCGGCCAGCAGGCGGCGCAGGGAAGCGAAGGGGGCCATTGCGAAATCCTCGATGGAAGAGGCGCTCAGGATAGTTGCTCGGAATGCAGCTAAAAACGCCATAATCCGCACTTGTTTGTTGCACATTCCGAGCGTTCCTATGGACCGGATAACCGCCATGCGGGTCTTCGTCGAGGTGGTGGAGCGGGGCAGCCAGACCGCCGCCGCCGAAGCCCTGGAAATGTCACGGGCGATGGTCTCGCGCCATCTCGCCGCACTCGAGGAGTGGGCCGGCGCGCGGCTCCTGCACCGCAGCACCCGGCGCCTCAGCCTGACCGGCACCGGCGAGCAGATGCTGCCGCAGTGTCGTGAGCTCTGTGCCCTGGCCGAGGCCATGCAGCACCTGGGCCGGGACAGCCGCGAGGCGCCGCGCGGTCGCTTGCGCGTCACCTGCAGCCAGTCCTTCGCGCAGGCCTGGCTGGTGCACGAGATCGGCCGCTTCCAGGTGCGCTGCCCGGGCGTGAGCGTCGACCTGCTGGTCAGCAGCCAGGCGGTGAACCTGATCGAGGAGCGCGTGGACCTGGCCCTGCGCATCACCAACCAGCTCGACCCCAACCTGGTGGCCCGCAAGCTCGCCACCTGCCGCTCCGTGGTCTGCGCCACCCCGGCCTACCTCGCCCGCCACGGCTTGCCGCGCAGCCCCGAGGACCTCGCCCGGCACAACTGCCTGACCTACTCCTTCTTCGGCCGCAGCCTCTGGGCCTTCTTCCGCGACGGCGAACCTTGCGCGGTGCCGGTGGACGGCAGCCTCAGCGCCAATGAGTCCATGGTGCTGCTGGAGGCCACCCTGGCCGACCAGGGCATCAGCCTGCAGCCGCGCTACTCGGTGGCCGCGCACCTGCGCTCCGGCGCCCTGGTGCCCCTGCTGCCGGGCTACGAGCCCCAGGAGCTGGGCATCTACGCCCTCTACGGCACCCGCCGGCAGATGCCCGCCGCCCTGCGTCTGCTGCTCGACCACCTGGCCGAACGCCTGCAGGACGACCCCGACTGGGATTTGTGAGCCCGTGCTCCCCGGGTTACATGGCCATTGGCAGCGGACTCTTGTGGGAGCGGATTCATCCGCGAAAGGCGTTGCCGGTTGCACTCGACCTGCATGCTGCTGATGGCGGCTCTCGTAGGATGGCGTAGAGCGAAGCGAAACCCATCGAGCGGAGTGGCAGGCTGCCCCTAGAGGCGCGCCGCCAACTCCGCGCCTTCGCGTATCGCCCGCTTGGCGTCCAGCTCGCCAGCGCGGCGGGCGCCGCCGATCAGGTGCAGGCGCAGGTGGTCGGAGCCCTGCACCGGTTGCAGCTCGCACAGCGGCTCCTGGCCGGCGCAGATCACCACGTTATCCACAGGCAGCACCTGTTCCCGGCCCTCGATCTCGATATGCAGGCCGTCATTGTCGATGCGCCGGTAGGCGACCCCGCCGAGCATGTGCACGCCGTTGCGCGCCAGGTGGGCGCGGTGCACCCAGCCGCTGGTCTTGCCCAGGCCGCTGCCGAGGGCGCCGGGCGTGCGTTGCAGCAGCCAGATTTCCCGCTGCGGCGTGGCCGGCTCGGCGGCCACCAGGCCGCCCGGCGTGCTGCCGCCGAGGTCGATGCCCCACTCAGCACGCCACTGTTCCGGGCTGGGGCTGCGCCCGTGAAGCAGGTAGGCGGCGAGGTCGAAGCCGATGCCACCCGCGCCGATCAGCGCCACCCGGTGGCCCACCGGGGCGCCCTGCAGCACCTGCAGGTAGCTCAGCACCTTGGCATGGTGGATGCCCTCGATGGCCGGCAGGCGTGGGCGCACGCCGGTGGCGACTATCACGTCGTCGTAGTGGCCGCTGAGCTCGCCGGGGGCGATGCGCCGGCCCAGCACCAGCTCCACGCCCAGGCGCTGCAGGCGGGTGCGGAAGTAGCGCAGGGTCTCGGCGAATTCCTCCTTGCCGGGAATGCGCCGGGCCAGGTCGAACTGCCCGCCGATGGTGTCGGCAGCCTCGAACAGGGTGACCCGGTGCCCGCGCTCGGCGGCCACGCAGGCGGCGGAGAGCCCCGCCGGGCCGGCACCGACCACGGCGATGCGCTTGTGCTGGCGGGCGCGGGAATAGCGCAGCTCGGTCTCGTGGGCGGCGCGCGGGTTGACCAGGCAGCTGGCGCGGCGGTTGGCGAAGGCGTGGTCGAGGCAGGCCTGGTTGCAGGCGATGCAGGTGTTGATCTCCTCGCCCCTGCCGGCGGCGGCCTTGGCCACGAACTGCGGGTCGGCCAGCAGCGGGCGGGCCATGGACACCAGGTCCGCCTGGCCGCTTGCGACGATGGCCTCGGCCAGCTCCGGGGTGTTGATGCGGTTGCTGGCGATCAGCGGGATACGCAGCTCCTTGCGCAGCCGCGCGGTGACCTCGACGAAGGCGCCGCGGGGCACCGAGGTGACGATGGTCGGCACCCGCGATTCGTGCCAGCCGATGCCGGTGTTGAGCAGGGTGAGGCCGGCGTCCTGCAGGGCGAGGGCGATCGCGCGCACCTCGTCCCAGGTGTTGCCGCCTTCCACCAGGTCCAGCAGCGACAGGCGATAGCAGAGGATGAAGCGCTCGCCGGCCATGCGGCGGATGCGCCGGACGATCTCCAGCGCCAGGCGCATGCGGTTTTCCAGGCTGCCGCCCCAGCGGTCGCGGCGCTGGTTGGTGCGCGGGCAGAGGAACTGGTTGAGCAGGTAGCCCTCGCTGCCCATCACCTCGACGCCATCGTAGGCCGCCGCCTTGGCCAGGCGCGCGCAGCGCACGAAGGCGCGGATGGTCTTCTCGATGCCGCGCTCGCTCAGCTCCCTCGGGGCGAACCAACTGATGGGCGACTTGACCGATGAGGCCGAGACCACCAGCGGGTGGTAGCCATAGCGCCCGGCGTGGAGGATCTGCAGCAGGATGCGCCCGCCCTCGGCGTGCACCGCCTGGGTCAGGCGCCGGTGGGCGGGCACCTCCATGCCGCCGGTAAGGCTGCTGCCCAGGGGCAGCAACCAGCCCTCGCGGTTGGGCGCGAAGCCGCCGGTGATGATCAGCCCCACGCCGCCCCGGGCGCGCTCGCGGTAGTAGGCGGCGAGCTTGCCGAAGTCCCACAGGCGGTCTTCCAGCCCGGTGTGCATCGAGCCCATCACCACGCGGTTGCGCAGCTGGACGAAGCCGAGGTCGAGGGGGGACAGCAGATGCGGGTAGGGCGATAGGCTGTGCATGGGGCGCCGTCGTGGAAGGGGAACGGACCCTCACCATAGAAAGATGCGCAGGCGCGGTGAACGGCCCGGCTGACGGCATCGCCAGGCATTTCGGTCAAGGGCGGCTGTGCCCGGCGCTTGTGCGCGGCGTGCTTCAGTGGGGCTCATGGTCCCCGGCTGAAGCCCGGGCTACGGTGCTATGGCCGGGAGAGCCTCAGAGGCTCTTTCGCAGCCTGTGGATAAGACCGTGACAGGTCAGGGAAAGCAGGTGGTTCAGGTCTTCAGCGGCGAATACGGAGCGGAATCGGAAAGCATTTCTCCAGCTGAGTTGCCGGCGGAAGAATTCGCCCCACGGCATCTTCCGGGTAACCGAGCAGGTGTATTTCGTTTCCCGGCTCTGCAGGGCGTAGAGGTGGCCCGACAGGGTGACCCTGGGGCGCCAGAACAGCGGCAATGACGCTGCTCCTAGCGATACGTCCCAATAGTCGCCCACCAGGAACCGGGGGACGACGACGTCCAGTACCAGGTCAGTAGGCGCAGGGTTGGATGCCTGGTCGGCAGGGGGCAGGTCGATGATTTCCTCCAGCTGGGCCAGCAGGGCCGCGCCGAGTCCTGCATCGGGGCGCTGCGGGGCCTGGGGATGTGGCGCGATGCTGAGCCGGCCGAGGAATACCCTGGGTTTCTCCCGTTTCAGCAAGCGTTTGAGGCGGGTGATCATGGGTTCGTCTCAGCCCTTCACCGGCCCGCCTTCATCACCACCCTGTACCCCGCCCGCTTCATGCATTGCCGCCGTGGCGCGGCCGAGGATGGCGCCGACCACCTCGTCCTTGCCGGCGGTGTAGGCGTCGCGGTCGGTGGGGAAGCGCTCGGCGAGCTGGCGTTTGACCCGGGCGTATTCGGCGGCGTCCTCGGGGTGGGCGCGCAGGTGGTCGCGAAACAGCAGGTGACGCACGGCGTTGGCCTGGGTCATCACGTGCACGTGGTGGGTGCGGCTTGTGCCCCTGGGGGGCATGCCCTTGACGAAGAACATGCGGTCGGTGGCCGGGTTGTCGCGCCAGAACTGGTAGCCGAGGGCTTCCAGCGGGGCGACCAGGCGCTGCCAGTCGTAGCCGGGCGGGGGCAGCAGGAGGATGTCGATCACCGGCTTGGCGGCGAGGCCGGGGACCGAGGTGCTGCCGAAGTGCTCCAGGCGCAGGCCCGGGATCGCCAGCGCTTCGCTGATGGCGGTGGCTTCCTCGCGGTAGCGGCGGGGCCAGTCGGGGTCCGGGTCGACCACTTCGATGCGGTCGCTGCCTGCATTGCTCCAGTTCGTGCCATCGAAGGTGGGCTCATCGGCTGGCGGGGTCATCCCTGTTCCTGGCATGGCGGTCAGTCGCTCGTGGTCAGTGCGCGGTCCATCAGTACCAGGGCGACGCGGCGGCCGTCCGGGTCCTGGCGTTCGGCGATGCCGTTGAGCTGGTAGCCCAGGCGGGCATAGAGCAGCAGCCCGGCGGCGTTGGCGTTGAAGCAGGAGATGCGCAGGCGGGTGGCGTGGTAGTGCTCGCGGGCGAGGTTCTCCATGACGCCGACCAGGTACTGGGCGACGCCATGGCCGCGCGCCCAGGGCGCGACCATGAGGTTGCCGAGGGCGCAGAAATCGTTGTGCTGCCACTGGTAGAAGTTGGCGAAGCCGGCCACGCGGCCCTCCAGCAGCACCACGGTGTTGTCGCGACGCTCGGCCATCACCGCGGCGAGCTGGCCGACGGTGAGCGGCCAGATGCCCTTGGGGTAGCAGAAGAAGAGTTCGTCGCGGTCCTGGGGGAAGCCGACGACCTCGTCGAGATCGGCGGCCTGGGCGGGGCGGTGGCTGAGGGCGGGGC
>NZ_QKRU01000072.1:0-34603 GCF_003234055.1 Pseudomonas sp. 57B-090624 | reverse complement strand
GTGCTCTGCAGTACGCCGGGGTGGGTTTGCGAGTTGGGGGCGCGGCGCAGCCAGACCGGGCGCGGCAGGCCCTTGAGGTAGCGCAGGCCCAGGTGCAGGCCTTCCTGGTTGGTGTGGCGCCAGCGCACCAGTGCCAGGGTCGGCGTGCCGCTGTTGAGCAGCAGGGTCAGTTGGCCCACCGGCAGTTGCGGACCCTGGTCGGCGTGGCACAGCAGGCGGGCACCGCCGGCGCTGGCGTCGAGCATCTGGGCATCGAGGCTGGCCGGGCGTTGCGCCAGCAGTTGGGCATGGATGGCGGGCAGGCCCACCACCATGCTGCAGGAGCCTTCGTATTCGGTGCGTGGGTGGCGGCGCTGCTGGCGTCCTTGCCAGTTCTGCCTGACGCGCTCCAGCAGGCCGTGCTCGGCGGTGCTGCGCAGCGGGGCGGGTTCGTGCAGGGCGATCAGCAACGGACCCAGTTCCAGGCGACGCAGGTAGGGACCGCCGGTCAGTGCCTGCAGGCGGTCATAAGGCACGTAGGGCTGGGCGTCGGTGAGATCGACGGTCGGGCCGTCGCTCTCGTCTTCCTGGTCCCAGGGCAGCAGGTGTGCGAGCCCGGCCAGGGGGGCGAGGGCGCCGAACAGCAGGGGGCACTCGCCCTCGGTGAGGTGGAAGGGGTTGCTCAGGGCCAGCAGCAGCACCTGCTGGTAGAGGCCGCGCAAGGTGCTGGCCGGAACCGGGCGGAAGGCGGCGGCGACCGGCTCGTCCAGGCAGCCCTGGTGCTCGCCGATCCAGTAGAGCAAGTGGCTGTCGCGCCACAGTGCGCCAGGTGGCTCCTGGTAGTGCTGGTAGTGGCGCATCAGCGTCTGCGCGATGAAGTGCTGGGCCATGTACAGGCACCAGGCCAGGTGCGGCAGCGAGGGCTGGCGCCCCTGTAGGATCTGCAGCAGCAGGCGCTTGAAGCCGGCGGCCAGTTCGCTGCACAGGCGCAGGAACAGCATCGGCGGCAGGGCGCCGTGTTCATAGGCCGTGGCGTAGTGGCGGTATTCCTCGCTGAAGCTTTGCAGCGCGCGCTGTCTTTCGAGTAAGGTCACCGCACTTCGATTGAGCCGGAACAACTGGCCGAGCACCTGCTGCAACGCGCCGTCCTGCGGCTGCTGGCGGGCGTCGGCGAGGAACTGGTTCAGGCCCGCCAGGATAGGGGTGTCCTCTTCGAGGATGTCCGGCACTTCCAGGCACAGGGCATCCAGCGTCATATCAACCCTGCATATATGAGGATCGATTGCATGGGATCACGACTCCAGGCTGTTTTCGGGGCGCTCATTCTCATGGGTGCCGGGCTGTTGCTGGGAGGCTGTTCGGACGATATCGGCCTCGACCAACATGGACAGAAGGTAGCGACTGCCGGCCTCGAAAACCAGTGGTTGGTGATTAATTACTGGGCAGAGTGGTGTGGCCCCTGCCGCACCGAGATCCCCGAGCTCAACGCGTTGGCCGGCCAGTCCGAGGGCAAGGGCGTACGCATACTGGGCGTGAACTTCGACGGCCTGCAAGGGGCCGAACTGGAGAAGGCCGCGAAGCAGATGGGCATCACCTTCACGGTGCTCGCCCAGGACCCTGCGGAGCGCTACCAACTGCCGCGCAGCGAGGCATTGCCGGTGACCTACATCATCGATCCCCAGGGCAAGGTGCGCGAGCGCCTGATGGGCGAGCAGACCGCCGCCGGGCTCAACGAGCGGCTGGTCGCTCTGAAGGAAGGGGAATGAGCATGGCGCGCATCTGTCTGCATGGCTACGTCAGCGGCAAGGTCCAGGGGGTCTCCTACCGTCAGTCGACCCAGGATCAGGCGGACCGCCTCGATCTGGATGGCTGGGTGCGCAACCTGGCGGACGGCCGCGTGGAGGTGCTGTTCGAGGGGGAGGAGCCGACGGTACGCGAATTGGCTGCCTGGCTCGAACAGGGCCCCCGCGGGGCGAAGGTGACGGCGGTCGAGCTGGAAGAGCAGCCCTTGCAGGGAATCGCCGGTTTCATCGTGCGCCGCTAGGGGCGTACGTACCAGATGTCCTGCCACAACCCGACCACCTTGGCCGGGTACCAGCTTTCGCCGAGGCTGCCGTTGTAGCGCGCCAGTGCCCGGTTGATGTCACCCCGTTCCTTCTTCAGGTAGTAGCTCAGGATGGTGCAGCCGTAGCGCAGGTTGGTGGCGTTGTCGGTGAGGTTGTCCTGGGGGCGGCCCAGCTCGGCCTTCCAGAAGGGCATCACCTGCATCATGCCCTGGGCGCCCACTGCGGAGATGGCGAAACGGTCGAAACGGCTTTCCGTATGGATCAGCGCCAGCACCAGATCGGGCCTGAGGCCGGCCTTGCTCGCCTCGTGGTGCACCAGCCTGAGCAGTTCCAGGCGCTCGGCCGGGTCGGGTACGTAGCGCTTCAGGCGGGTGGACATGTCGAGCAGCCAGACTTCGGCGTCGAATCGATCACCGAAGCTGTCGGCCTCGGTGACCGTGCGTTGCAGCAATTGCCGCAGTTCGGGTTCCGGCGCCTGGCGCAGGCTGCCGAAGGCGGGGGCCGTCAGCGCCAGCAGGCCGCTCAGGAGCAGCGTTGGCCAGGGCGCGGGCATGGTGGGTCAGTCGCTTTCGCCGGGGTCGGCAGCCAGGCGCCCTGCATCTTTCATCAAGGCCTTGAGGAATTCCTGCTGCAGCTCGGGGTCGTTGCGGGTCAGCTCGATCAGGCTCTGTTCCAGCTCGCTGGCTTCTTCTTCGAGGCCCAGCTCGGACAGGCGCTTGACTCGATGCACCCACTGCGGCACTTCATCGTCTTCCAGGTCCTCGAAGATCAGCGCGTGGGCTTCCTGCAGCTTGCCGCGCAGGGAGCGGCTGACCATCAGGCTGGATTCGGAGCGGGTGCCGTCGAGTGGGTCTTCCACGCTGAGCAGCAGCTTGCCGATGCGGCTGGTGTCCTGCTCGGCGAAGGGGCCATCGAGCAGGTTCAGGCGCAAGACGCCGTGGCGGTCGGTGAGCAGTTCGTTGCTCTGCTTGCCGGCGGTCACCAGTACCGGGCGCTCGGCCCAGGGCAGGCTGGAGTATTCGACGCGCTTGTCGCGCTGCTGCTCGTCGATATCGGCCAGGTTCTGTTCGGAGCGGCCATTGGACTCGACGTTCATGAAGGGGTTGAGGCCGGCGAAACCGTAGCTGATCCAGTCCTTGGTCGCGGTATCGGGCAGGCTGCCCAAAAGCACCACGTTGAGCACGTTGGCGCCGACACCGGCCACCACGGCCACGGCGCCCAGCGGGATCTCGTAGATCTCGCGCCAGGGCTGGTAGGGCGTGTAGCGATCGTAGCGACGGGTGACTTCGAACTCGGTCACCTCGAAGGTCTTCTGTTCGTTCACGCGCACGCGGCGTTGCGGCAGTTCCAGCACACGTGGCTCGCCGACGTCGATCTGCAGCTCATGGCTCAGCAGCTTGCGCTCGACGCGCTCCTCGTGTTCGGCCCGTTGGGGCAGGTGGTTGGCGCAGCCGCTGAGGAAGAGGGCGCCGCCGAGGGCGGCGCCGGTGAGGCGGATGGAACTACGCTTGAACATTTCTTCTCGATCAGCGACGGACGCGTGCTGTGATGTAGGACAGAACCTCGTCGACGGCGACAGCCTGGCTATCGGTCTCGCGGCGGCTCTTGTATTCCAGGTTGCCTTCGGCCAGGCCGCGCTCACTCACCACGATGCGGTGGGGGATGCCGATCAGCTCCATGTCGGCGAATTTCACGCCGGGGCTGGTCTTCTTGTCGCGGTCGTCCAGCAGCACTTCGATGCCGGCGGCGGTGAGGTCGGCATAGAGCTTGTCGGTGGCTTCCTTGACCGCCGGCGTCTCGTACTTGAGCGGCACCAGGGCGACCTGGAAGGGCGCCAGGGCGTCCGGCCAGAGGATGCCGCGCTCGTCGTAGCTCTGCTCGATGGCGGCGGCCACGACGCGGGAAACGCCGATGCCGTAGCAGCCCATGATCAGGGTGACGGGCTTGCCGTTCTCACCGAGCACGCTGAGCTTCATCGCCTCGCTGTACTTGGTGCCGAGCTGGAAGATATGGCCCACTTCGATGCCGCGCTTGATCACCAGGGTGCCTTTGCCATCGGGGCTCGGGTCACCGGCGACGACGTTGCGCAGGTCGGCGACTTCCGGCAGGGGCAGGTCGCGTTCCCAGTTGACGCCGAAGTAGTGCTTGTCGTCGATGTTGGCGCCGATGGCGAAGTCGCTCATCAGGGCTACGGAACGGTCGACGATGCAGGGCATCGGCAGGTTCAGCGGGCCGAGGGAGCCGGCACCGGCACCGATGGCGGCACGCAGTTCTTCTTCGCTGGCGAACACCAGGGGGCTGGCGACCAGGGCCTGGTTGGAGGCCTTGATTTCGTTCAGCTCGTGGTCACCACGGACGATCAGGGCGACCAGCGTGCCTTCCTCGGCGCCGTGGACGACCAGGGTCTTGATGGTTTTCTCGATGGGCAGGCCGAATTTCTCGACCAAGGCTGCGATGGTCTTGGTATCGGGGGTGTCGACCAGGCGCAGTTCCTCGGTGGCGGCGCCGCGAGCGGTTTCACGCGGAACGGCTTCGGCCTTCTCGATGTTGGCGGCGTAGTCGGAGCTGTCGCTGAAGACGATATCGTCCTCGCCCGATTCGGCGAGGACGTGGAATTCATGGGAGCCGCTGCCGCCGATGGAGCCGTTGTCGGCCTGCACGGGGCGGAAGTTCAGTCCCAGGCGGGTGAAGACCTTGCAGTAGGCGCCGTACATGACGTCGTAGGTTTCCTGCAGGGATTCCTGGGTGCTGTGGAAGGAGTAGGCGTCCTTCATGATGAATTCGCGGCCGCGCATCAGGCCGAAGCGCGGACGGATTTCGTCGCGGAACTTGGTCTGTACCTGGTACAGGTTGATCGGCAGCTGCTTGTAGCTGTTCAGCTCGTTGCGCGCGAGGTCGGTGATCACTTCCTCGTGGGTCGGGCCGACGCAGAAGTCGCGGCCATGGCGGTCCTTCAGGCGCAGCAGCTCGGGACCGTACTGTTCCCAGCGGCCGGATTCCTGCCAGAGCTCGGCGGGCTGGATAGCCGGCATCAGCACCTCGAGGGCGCCGGCGGCGTTCATTTCCTCACGTACGATCGCCTCGGCCTTGCGCAGCGCACGCAGGCCCATCGGCAGCCAGGTGTACAGACCGGAGGCCAGCTTGCGGATCATGCCCGCGCGCAGCAGCAGCTGATGACTGATCACCACCGCGTCGGTGGGGGTTTCCTTCAGGGTGGAGAGCAGGTACTGACTGGTACGCATGTTTGGCCGTTTCGTCGGTTGCGATGGGTTTTATTGGCTCGGCATTGTACGGCGCTCGTTGGGGCGCGTACAGGTTGCGGCCCGGTAATCGGAAAGGGGAGGGGCGATGGGCGGTTTGAGTGCTGGGCAGGTGGAGGCATTGATCCGCACGGGGGTGCCGATGGCGGAGGATATCGACTTGCGTATCGAGCGCCTGGACGCGGAGGGTGCACTGGCGCGGGTCCCCTTCCAGTCCAAATTGGTGCGCCCGGGCGGCACGCTTTCCGGTCCGACCCTCATGGCGCTGGCCGATGCGGCGATGTACGCGGTGGTGCTGGGTCGCCTCGGTCGGGTGGAGATGGCCGTGACCAGCAACCTCAACATCAACTTCCTGGCCCGGCTACAGCCGCTCGACCTGATGGCGGAGGCTCGGATACTCAGGTTGAGCAGGAGGCAGGCGGTGTGTGAGGTGTCGCTATATTCGCGGGGAATGGAGGAAGAGCTGGTGGCCCATGTCACCGGGACTTATGCGCTGCCAATCTGACTGGTGCGACAAGTTTTAGTTGGTGATGGCTTTCAACTACGCGTGCGTAGACATATATAAAGAAAGAGCCCGGCATAAGCCGGGCTCTTTGTATCGAAGTAACAGTTGGGCCTGTATTACAGGATGTCCAGCGGGTACTCGGTGATGACGCGGACTTCGTCAATAGCGCTGCTGCCGCTGGAGTAGAAGCCGCCCATGTCGTTGTTGGCGCGCCAGGTGGAGTGACGGATGCGAACCGAGAGATCCTTGGCCGGACCGTCTTGCACGACGTATTTGGCTTCCAGGTTGCGCTCCCACTCCTTGCCGTCTGAGCCAAAGGCGCCAGCGTACGCACCGTTCGGGTCTGCCTTGGTACCGTCTGCATCGGAGCCGGTGATGTAACGAGCCATGAAGCTCAGGCCAGGAACGCCGAGGGTGGCCATGTTCAGGTCATAGCGCAGCTGCCAGGACTTCTCGCCAGGAGCGTTGAAGTCGGAGTACTGCACGGAGTTGGCCAGGAAGATAGAGTCGCCGGAGTTGCCGCCATCCATGCCGATGTAGTCGAACGGCTCGTCGCCATTGACGCGCTGGTGGGCCAGGGTCAGCTTGTGAGCACCGATCGAGTAGGACGCGGCGAGAGAGAACGCGGTGTTCTCGATTTCGCCTGCTTTCGACTGGCCTTCGTCAAGGGTGCGATAGATGTTGAAGTCGAAACCGAGGGCTTGGTCTTCGGCCAGCGGAATGCTGTAGTTCGCGTTGGCGTAATACTGACGGTAGATATCTTCCAGCTCTGCACCGTAGAGGCTGACGGACAGCTGGTCGGAAATAGCGTAGGTACCGCCGATGTAGTCGGCGCTCTTGGCATCAATAACACCACCATAAGCAAGGGTGATGTCGCCGTCTTTGTTGGTGGAGAGGCTGCCGTCACGAATAGAGGTGAAGTGACCGGCGTCGACGGTCAGGCCTTCGAGCTCGCTGCTGAGAATTTGGAAGCCTTCAGCAGTGCCCGGGAAAAGGCGTGCGGTACCAGTGGCGAAGACCGGAGCGGTCGGAATCAGGTTGCCGTATTTCAGTTCGGTATTGGATACGCGAACCTTAACGGCACCGCCAGCGTAGGAGTAATCATCCTGGGCTTTGCCATCACTGCCGATAGGCATCAGGCCGGTACCGGAAGTGCCACCGCCGCTGTTGAGTTTGATACCCAGTGCGCCATGAGCATCAACCCCGAAACCAACGGTACCTTGGGTGTAGCCCGACTGGTAGTTGGCCAGGATGCCGTGTGCCCACTCGTTACGGTAGTTCTGGTTGGTAGCGCTGCCGCCGTTGTTGACGCCGTTGTTACGGAAGTCACGATAGAAGGCATAGTTCTTGTTCAGAACGGACAGCTTGCTGTCTTCCACGAAGCCCTTGGACTCGTCCTGGGCGCTGGCGAATGCCAGTTGGGTGGTACCGGCGGTCACGGCCAGGGCCAGTGCGCTCCACTTCATCACTTGCATTGTGATTGCTCCTTTGGTTTTGAAGATTCTCGCCGCTTTCTTATATATGGAAGGCGGTTCTTTCTTTTTGTGTCGGCGCTAACTTATAGCACGACGTCTATGTTGGCGATAGTTCAACTCTATTCCTTACGAATTCTTCACGGCCATGTCGCAAATTCGGTGTGAGCATGTCGCATATTCGTAGTTTTCGCCTTGCAATCCCTTCGTTTCGTATTTTTATGCGGTCTGGCCAGGCACTTAGGGCAACTAAGCCTGCACTTCCGTCCTTCATTCGATGCGCGCTTCCGATGGCTGTTCGACAGCCTCCTGTCGGCACTCCGGAGGCGGTGTGCATGCGAGCGTGGGTGCCTGCTGCGACCTTGTTCGGTGTAAAGCAACAACCGTGCTCAAAGTGGGGTCGTAGCCGGGAAAATTTATCGGTGTGAGACGGATGGCGTGTTCCGGGGCGACATCCTTATCCGGCTCGCTCTGCCGTGGTGGCTGGCGAAGGGCCTGTTGGGCGGCCTTTTTGTGCTTTCCGGGGGTTGCAGCGCCACGCCGTGTCGGTTAGGTCCGTGCTCCGCCGTGGTGCGAGTGTGAAGGTGGGTAACGATCGGGATGGTGGTGGGCGATTTTGGTGCGTCACGGTAACCGGTGCGCACTTTCGGAACGCATCGGCTGTGCCTCTATATAAAGGAGGGCGTTGCGATGATTCCGCTGCCCGGATTCCTTGGTTATCCTGCGCGCCGTTTTCCACCTCGTCGTTCGGCTTTGCCTGTCGCCGGGGCGGGATTAAGCTCGGGGCTCACCCCGGTAGAACAGGAGAGGTCGCTATGTTCGCCCTGGATCAGAGACTGCAGCAGGATTGCCTGCCGGTGGGAGATTTCCCCCTGTGCCGCCTGCTGCTGATGAATGACGCGCATTACCCCTGGTTCATCCTCGTGCCCCGTCGCGAGGAGGTCAGCGAGCTGTTCCAGCTCGACGCCGACGATCAGCTTCGCCTCTGGAACGAAACCACGCGCTTGGCGGAGGTGCTCAAGGACAGCTTCGGTGCCGACAAGATGAACGTCGCCACCCTCGGCAACGTCGTGAGCCAGTTGCACATGCATGTCATCGTGCGGCGTCGCGAGGATGCCGCCTGGCCGGCTCCGGTCTGGGGCCGCCATCCGGCACAGCCCTATTCGCCGGAGCAGGTCGCTGAGGTGATGGCCAGGCTGCGGCTGGTGCTGACCGGAGATTTTCGCTTCGCGGAGGTCGAGCCATGAGCCTGGAAGCACGTATCAACGAACTGGAGACCCGCCTGGCTTTCCAGGACGACACCATCCAGGCGCTCAACGACGTGTTGGTAGCGCAACAGCGGGTGGTCGAGCGTTTGCAGCTCCAGCTTGCCGCGCTGGCCAAGCGCCAGGAGGAACTGCTCGGTCAATTCGGCGGCGGTGAGGAAGAGGCACCGCCTCCTCATTATTGAAGGTATGAAAAAGCCCGCCATCTGGCGGGCTTTTCTTTACAGCCGGACTCAGCGACGGCCAGGTAGCGCGGCGATCACATCCTCGGCTTGCAGGCCCTTGTCGCGCTGCATGACGGAGAATTCCACGCGCTGGCCTTCGATCAGCACCCGGTGGCCTTCGCCGCGAATGGCACGGAAGTGCACGAAGATGTCATCCCCGGAGTCGCGGGAGATGAAGCCGAAGCCTTTGGACGTGTTGAACCACTTCACCGTGCCCGTCTCGCGGTTGGACATGTCCTGGGGCAGCGGTGCGGCCTGGGTGACCTTGCGCAGGTTGATCGCCAGGTGCAGCAGAACGGCGGCGATCACCGCCAGCAGGCTGAGCAGGATGGCGGGCTGGTCGCCGATGGTGGACAGCGGCGCCAGCAGGATGAGGGTCTGCAGTACGACGGCCAGGACCAGCAGGGCGGAGACGACGCCCTGCAGCTGGCTGTGCAGGCCCTTGGCCCATGTAGGCACTACAGGTGCGAGTAGCAGGTTGAGCGCACCGAGCATCGCCAGGTAGATGGCATCGGGTTGTTGCAGGTAGGGCAGGGCATCGGTTCGCAGGCTGGGAATGAAGGACAACAGCAGGGCGGCAGCGCCCGTCAGCAGATGGACGATCTTCAACATGTTCAATGGACTCACCTTGATAACGCTCACGTCGGAAAGACCGTCCAGGTAGCGTATCCAGGTGAAGGGAGGGCTGGGCTGGGCGGTCGTTTCCGGGCCTCGGCAACTTGAGGCCGGGAGCACCGGGCCGTATTTAACAGCAAAGAGGAGGGCTACTCAAATCAAGCGGTTAGGGCCGCTTCCGGGGCCCGCGGATGGACCTGGTTGCGGCCATTGCGCTTGGCCTGGTAGAGCGCGTCGTCCGCGCGGGTCAGGAGGCTTTCGAGGTTGTCGCCGGGCTCTGCCAGGGCTAGGCCGAAGCTGGCGGTGATGGTGTCGAGGATCTGGTCCGTGCGGCGTACCTTCACCCGCAGGGCCTGGAATTTCTGGCGCAGGGTTTCGGCGAACTGGTGGGCGGTGGCCAGGTCGTGGCAGTCCCGCAGCACCACGCAGAACTCCTCGCCGCCGTAGCGTGCCGCCATGGCACGGGGTGGCAGGAGTTCGCGCAGCAACTGGCCGACATGCTGCAGCACGCGGTCCCCCGGCGGGTGGCCGAAATGGTCGTTGAACTGCTTGAAGTGGTCGATATCCAGCATCACCAGGGCCAGCCCTTCGTGGGTGCTGGCCAGGGCCTGTTCGAGCAGTCGGGTGAAGGCGTGGCGATTGAACACCTGGGTCAGGCTGTCCAGGGTCGCCGCCATCTGCGCTTTCTCCAGCTGGTTGCGCAGGTTCTGGATCTCCGACTGGGCGGCACGCAGGCGGTAGAGGAACTGCTCCTGCTGTTCCTGCATCAGTTGGGTGCTCTGCTGCAGTTCGCCGAGGACGCTGGGCAGGTCGTCGATGATCGGATCGTGCAGCGCGGCGAGGCCCAGGGTGAGGCTGTGCTGGTAGGCGGTGCTGCCCACCACGCTGCGGCTCACGCCGGACTCGATGTCGTCGACCAGTTCGATGACCTGTTGCTGCCCGGCGCGGGCGGCGTCGAGTTCTCCGCGGATGATGTAGTCGCGGAACAGTTTGATGGCCGAGTCGGGCGGGAAGCTGTCGAAGTCCTTGACGATCTTGTCCAGGCGCCGGTTGAGGTCCGGTTCCAGGCCTTTGCTGTAGGTGTACCAGAGCGCGTAGTGGACGGGATTTGGCGGAATGTCGTGGCGCACCATGAGGGGGACCGCCTGCTTGAGCAACTCGGCTGCCTCGCGGGTTTCTTCGGGGAATAGCTCGATGAGCAGGGGAGGTTTCGGCGGCTGACTCATTCGCGTCACTGTGTCGGGAGCGGATTGCCAGAGCATAGTTCAGGCAGGCTTTTGCGCATAGCGAAAGGCCCGGAGAACCGGGCCTTTGCACACGTCCGTCGGGGTCAGCTGGCGAGCAGGCTGCGCAGCATCCAGGCGGTCTTCTCGTGGACCTGCATGCGCTGGGTCAGCAGGTCGGCGGTCGGCTCGTCGCTGACCTTGTCCAGCAGCGGGAAAATGCCGCGAGCGGTGCGCACGACGGCCTCCTGGCCCTGGACCAGTTGGCGGATCATGTCGTCCGAAGACGGCACGCCTTCCTCCTCCTTGATCGACGACAGGCGCGCGTAGGCGGCATAGGTGCCGGGTGCCGGGAAGCCCAGCGCGCGAATGCGCTCGGCGATGGAGTCCACGGCGAGTGCCAGCTCGGTGTACTGCCCTTCGAACATCAGGTGCAGGGTGTTGAACATCGGCCCTGTGACGTTCCAGTGGAAGTTGTGGGTCTTGAGGTAGAGGGTGTAGGTGTCCGCCAGCAGGCGGGATAGGCCCTCGGCGATCGCGGCGCGATCCTGTTCGGCGATTCCGATATTGATTTCCATGCCTTTACTCCTCTCAGTGGCCGGGGCCTGGCTGGGGCCCGTGATGCGGCAGAGCCTAGCATAGAGCGCCCCAGGGTCGATCCTGGCGTGTATCAATCGTTGCGATGCTTTGAGGCTATGGTCGCCGGGAGGTTCAACGGCGGCCGAGCAGTCTTGCCAGGACGCGCGGGTAGCCGGCCGGTAGCAGTCGCTGGATGCGGTCGAGCAGGCGCGCGTCGGCCCCGATGAGAATGCGGGGGCGCTGCCGGCGAATGCCTTCGATGATCACCCGGGCCGCTTCCTCGGGCGTCGTGCGGGCCACCTTGTCGAACTGCGCGGCGGCGCGGGCGGCGTCCTGGCGCCCATCCGGGCCCTGGTAGAAGCGCGCGGCCCTGGCGATGTTGGTGCGGATGCCGCCGGGGTGCACGCAGCTGGCGCGTACGCCGGTGTGCGCCAGTTCCTGACGCAGCGCTTCGGTGAAGCCGCGCACGGCGAACTTGCTGGCGTTGTAGGCACCCTGGGTGGGCAGGCTGATGATGCCGAAGATGCTGGAGACGTTGACGATCTGCCCTTCGTTGTTCCTCAGCAGGTGGGGCAGGAAGGCCTTGGTGCCATGCACCACGCCCCAGAAATTGATGCCCATGATCCATTCGAAGTCGTCGTAACGCAGTTCCGCGACGGTCTGCGAGAGGGCGACGCCTGCGTTGTTGATCACCAGTTGCACGCTGCCGTGCGCCGCGAGCACCTCGTCGGCGAAGGCATAGACCGCCGCGCGCTCGGCCACGTCCAGGGGGTGGGTCGTGATCCTCAGGTCTTGGCGATCGAGTTCCCGGGCGACTTCGGCGAGCTTTTCCCGATCGAGATCCGCCAGCGCCAGGTGGCAACCCTCGGCAGCCAACTGATGGGCCAGTGCCCGTCCGATGCCCGATCCTGCTCCCGTCACCACCGCGACCTTCCCTGCTAGCGCCTGCATCTGGACTCCTCGATTCATTCTGCCCCGCCGCGAGTGGTGGGGCCGCGTGGGCAGCTTAGTCAGGCGCCGTGGGGGCGACAACCGAGTCAAAGGTGGGCGAGGGTGGGGTCTTCCTGCAGGCAGAGATTGAAGATGTCGACCCAGTAGGCGCTGAACTGGCTGCCGCCCAGGCCGTTGATTTCGAGGATGGCGCGCAGCAGCGGGCGCTTGCTCAGGGTCTGGTGGGCCCGTTCGTGGGTGCGCGCGTCGAAGGTATCGACGATGTTCAGGATCAGCGCGCCGGGGCTGATCTCCGTTTCGCGCAGGCCCTTGGGGTAGCCGCTGCCGTCGGCGTGCTCCTGGTGCTGCAGGATGATTTCGGCGGCGTCCTCCCATTGCGGCATGCGCTTGAGCAGTTCCGCACCCATGCGCGGGTGGGATTGCATGCGCCGGCGCTCGTCATGGTTCAGGGGCTCCTGCTTGTGCAGCAGTTCCAGCGGCAGCAGCGCCATGCCCAGGTCGTGCAGGCACACGGCGGCGGCCAGCTGACGGGGCGATACGGGGCGCCCGGCGCGCTCGTTCATCGCCAGGGCGAGCTCCAGCTGGCGCTGGCCACGGCCCTGCCAGAAGCGCGAGCGGTTCTCCGCCGCCGCCATGAGCTCGACGAAGAAACGCAGGTCGGGCTCGTCCTCCAGGTCGTGGCGGGCCAGGGGGCCGCTGCTCTTCGCCTCGGGCTCCGGGGGGAGCAGGCGGGTGCTCGGGTCCAGCCGGTGCAGCAGGGCGCTGCGCAGTTCCGCCTGGCGCTGGGCGGGCGCGCTGGCCAGGGTCCTGAGGGCCTTGCTCAGCGGGCGTACATCCTCCTGCTCCCCGGTGTCGCCGCGCAGTGCCTGTTCGATCTGCGCGCGCAGACGGTCCTGCAGTAGCAGGAGGATGTCGCCCAGCAGGCTGTCGAAGGCCAGGCTGCCTTCGCGCAGCCTGGCGAGTACGTCCTCCAGGGCCTGAGGCAGGATGTTCAGGCGGTCCAGGCCGACGTAGCCGAGGTTGCCCTTGAGCGTGTGCACCAGGCGGAACAGCTCGCGCAGGCGTTGGTCGTCATCGGGGTGACGTTCCAGCTCGATCAGCAGGTGCTCGCAGCGGGAGAACTGTTCGCGGGTTTCCTGGCGGAAGTCATCCAGCAGGTCTGCGGTGATGTCGACGGGGCGCGGCGTGGCCATGGGCGTCCTCCACGGGCTTGGGCTCTTGAGTATAGAAAGGCTTCCGGCGGGCGGCTGCGCGGTATCGATTAACCATATATAATCCGCCCCTTTGCCACCGGTCCCCGGCCTGCGGCAGTGTGGTCCCGATGCCCGGCGGCGAGTCACCGCCCGTCCGCGGTCATCGACGGCACGCACACTGGCGGCCCGACGAATTCAAGACTCAAGAGAAGCGAAACACGACCATGATGCGCAGCCACTATTGCGGCCAACTGAACGAGAGCCTGGACGGCCAGGAAATCACCCTTTGCGGCTGGGTCCACCGTCGCCGTGACCACGGCGGGGTCATCTTCCTCGACATCCGTGACCGTGAAGGCCTGGCCCAGGTCGTGTTCGACCCGGATCGCGCCGAGACCTTCGCCAAGGCCGACCGCGTGCGCAGCGAATACGTCGTCAAGGTCACCGGCAAGGTGCGTCCGCGCCCGGCTGGCGCCGTCAACGCCAACATGGCGTCCGGCGCCATCGAAGTGCTGGGCTACGAGCTCGAGGTCCTCAACCAGGCCGAGACCCCGCCCTTCCCGCTGGACGAATACTCCGACGTCGGCGAGGAGACCCGCCTGCGTTATCGCTTCATCGACCTGCGCCGCCCGGAAATGGCCGCCAAGCTGAAGCTGCGCGCGCGCATCACCAGCAGCATCCGCCGCTACCTGGACGAGAACGGCTTCCTCGATGTCGAGACGCCCATCCTCGGTCGCCCGACTCCGGAAGGCGCGCGTGACTACCTGGTACCGAGCCGTACCTACCCGGGCAACTTCTTCGCCCTGCCGCAATCGCCGCAGCTGTTCAAGCAACTGCTGATGGTTGCCGGCTTTGATCGCTACTACCAGATCGCCAAGTGCTTCCGCGACGAAGACCTGCGTGCCGACCGCCAGCCGGAATTCACCCAGATCGACATCGAAACCAGCTTCCTCGACGAGAGCGACATCATCGCCATCACCGAGAAGATGGTTCGCCAGCTGTTCAAGGAAGTCCTCGACGTCGAGTTCGACGAATTCCCGCACATGCCCTTCGAAGAGGCCATGCGCCGCTACGGTTCGGACAAGCCCGACCTGCGCATCCCTCTGGAACTGGTCGATGTCGCCGATCAACTGAAAGACGTCGAGTTCAAGGTCTTCTCCGGTCCCGCCAACGATCCGAAGGGCCGTGTCGCCGCACTGCGCGTGCCGGGCGGCGCGAGCATGCCGCGCAAGCAGATCGACGACTACACCAAGTTCGTCGGCATCTATGGCGCCAAGGGCCTGGCCTACATCAAGGTCAACGAGCGCGCCAAGGGCGTGGACGGCCTGCAGTCGCCGATCGTCAAGAACATCGCCGAGCCTAACCTGAACGTGATCCTCGACCGCGTCGGTGCGGTCGATGGCGACATCGTGTTCTTCGGCGCCGACAAGGCCAAGGTCGTCTGCGACGCCCTGGGTGCGCTGCGCATCAAGGTCGGCCATGACCTCAACCTGCTCACCAAGGAGTGGGCGCCGATGTGGGTCGTGGACTTCCCGATGTTCGAAGAGAACGACGACGGCAGCCTGACCTCGTTGCACCACCCGTTCACCGCGCCCAAGTGCACCCCGCAAGAGCTGGAGGCCAACCCGGCCGGTAAGCTGTCCCGGGCCTACGACATGGTGCTCAACGGCACCGAGCTGGGCGGCGGCTCCATCCGTATCCACGACAAGGCCATGCAGCAGGCGGTGTTCCGCGTGCTGGGCATCGACGATGCCGAGCAGGAAGAGAAGTTCGGCTTCCTCCTCGATGCGCTGAAGTACGGCGCCCCGCCGCACGGCGGCCTGGCCTTCGGCCTGGATCGCCTGGTCATGCTGATGACCGGCGCCGCCTCGATCCGCGAAGTGATCGCCTTCCCGAAAACCCAGAGCGCCGGTGACGTCATGACCCAGGCTCCGGGCACCGTGGATGGCAAGGCACTGCGCGAGCTGCACATCCGCCTGCGCGAACAGCCCAAGGCCGAGTAAATCGTTCCACCCCGACGGCGGCGCCCGATGCGCCGCCGCCACTAGCAAGCACGGAGTCAGTTATGGCGGGTCATTCCAAATGGGCCAACATCAAGCACCGCAAGGAGCGTCAGGACGCCAAGCGCGGCAAGATCTTCACCAAGCTCATCCGTGAGCTGACCGTCGCTGCCAAGCACGGCGGCGGCAACCCGGCGGACAACCCGCGTCTGCGCCTGGCCGTGGACAAGGCGCTCACCGCCAACATGACCCGCGACACCATCGATCGCGCGATCGCCCGCGGCGCCGGTTCCAACGAAGCCGACAACATGGTCGAGCTGAGCTACGAGGGTTACGCGCCAAGCGGCGTGGCGATCATCGTCGAAGCCATGACCGACAACCGCAACCGCACCGCCGCCGAAGTGCGCCACGCATTCAGCAAGTGCGGCGGCAACCTCGGCACCGATGGTTCGGTGGCCTACATGTTCGACCGCAAGGGCCAGATCAGCTATGCCCCCGGCGTGAACGAAGACGCCCTGATGGAAGCGGCCCTGGAAGCGGGCGCCGACGACGTGGTCGCAGCGGACGACGGTTCGGTCGAGGTCTACACCTCGTTCGCCGACTTCCTCAGTGTCAACGAAGCGCTCACCGCCGCCGGTTTCAAGGGCGATGAGGCTGAAGTGGCGATGATCCCCTCGATCACCGCGCCGATCACCGACCTGGAAACCGCGCAGAAGGTGATGAAGCTCATCGACATGCTCGAGGACCTGGACGACGTGCAGAACGTCTACAGCAACGTGGACATCCCCGACGACGTGATGGCCCAGCTGGGCTGACACGAAAAAGCCGGAGCGGACGCTTCGGCTTTTTTACTTGGGCACCTGATATAGAGCTGCAATGACCCTCATCCTCGGTATCGACCCTGGTTCGCGCATCACCGGTTACGGCGTGGTCCGCGACACCGGGCGTGGTTGTGAATACGTCGCGTCCGGCTGCATCCGTACCGGCAGTGGCGAGCTGCAGGAGCGCCTGCTGATCGTCTTCCGTGGCGTGCGCGAGGTCATCCAGACCTACGGGCCGGTGACCATGGGCATCGAGAAGGTGTTCATGGCGCGCAACGCCGACTCCGCGCTCAAGCTGGGCCAGGCCCGTGGCGCCGCCATCGTCGCCGCGAGCGAGGAGGGGCTGGAGGTAGCCGAGTACAGCGCCAGCCAGGTCAAGCAGGCCATCGCCGGCACCGGTGGCGCCGACAAGCAGCAGGTGCAGATGATGGTCATGCACCTGCTCAAGCTGGTGCAGAAGCCGCAGATCGACGCCTCCGACGCCCTGGCCATCGCCCTGTGCCATGCGCACCACCGGCAGAGCCTGATTCCCCATGGCCTGGCCACCGCCAAGCGCCGTGGTGGGCGGCTCCGTTTGTAACCCCATATAAGGACGCACTTCGTGATTGGACGTTTGCGTGGCACCCTGGCGGAAAAACAGCCGCCGCACCTGATTCTCGATGTCAATGGCGTCGGCTACGAGCTGGAAGTGCCCATGACCACCCTCTACCGCCTGCCCTCGACCGGCGAGCCCGTGACCCTGCACACCCACCTGGTGGTGCGCGAGGATGCGCACTTGCTCTATGGCTTCTTCGAGAAGCGCGAGCGCGAGCTGTTCCGCGAGCTGATCCGCCTCAATGGCGTCGGTCCCAAGCTGGCCCTGGCGCTGATGTCAGGGCTGGAAGTGGACGAGCTGGTGCGCTGCGTGCAGGCCCAGGACACCTCGACCTTGGTGAAGATCCCGGGTGTCGGCAAGAAGACCGCCGAGCGCCTGCTGGTGGAGCTGAAGGACCGCTTCAAGGCCTGGGAAACCATGCCGAGCATCTCCACCCTGGTGGTCGAGCCGCTCAACGCCAAGGTCTCCAGTGCCGAGAGCGATGCACTGAGCGCCTTGATCTCCCTGGGCTTCAAGCCCCAGGAAGCCAGCCGTGCCGTTGCCGCCATCAAGGAAGAAGGGCTGTCCAGCGAAGAACTGATCCGCCGCGCCCTGAAAGGAATGGTGTAACACCGCATGATCGAAGCAGACCGCCTGATAACCGCCAGCAGCCGTGACCGCGACGAGCAGCTGGACCGCGCCATCCGCCCGCTGAGCCTTGCCGACTACGTGGGCCAGCCCACCGTGCGCGAGCAGATGGAGCTGTTCATCCAGGCGGCCCGCGGGCGCAACGAGGCCCTCGACCATACGCTGATCTTCGGTCCGCCGGGCCTCGGCAAGACCACCCTGGCCAATATCATCGCGCAGGAGATGGGCGTGTCGATCAAGAGCACCTCCGGCCCGGTGCTGGAGCGCCCGGGTGACCTGGCGGCACTCTTGACCAACCTGGAGTCCGGCGACGTGCTTTTCGTCGACGAAATCCACCGTCTATCGCCCATCGTCGAAGAAGTGCTGTACCCGGCGATGGAGGATTTCCAGCTCGACATCATGATCGGCGAAGGCCCCGCGGCACGCTCGATCAAGCTCGACCTGCCGCCCTTCACCCTGGTCGGTGCCACCACCCGCGCCGGCATGCTGACCAACCCGCTGCGCGACCGCTTCGGCATCGTCCAGCGCCTGGAGTTCTACAGCACTGCGGATCTGACCAGCATCGTTACCCGTTCGGCCGGCATCCTCGGACTGCACATCGAGCCCGAGGGAGCCTTCGAGATCGCCCGTCGTGCCCGTGGCACCCCGCGCATCGCCAACCGCCTGCTGCGCCGCGTGCGTGATTTCGCCGAAGTACGTGGCAAGGGCCAGATCACCCGGGTGATCGCCGACCAGGCACTGAACCTGCTGGATGTCGACGAGCGTGGCTTCGACCACCAGGACAGGCGTCTGCTGCTGGCGATGATCGACAAGTTCGACGGCGGCCCGGTGGGCATCGACAACCTGGCCGCTGCGATCAGCGAGGAGCGCCACACCATCGAGGATGTGCTGGAGCCCTACCTGATCCAGCAGGGCTACATCATGCGCACGCCCCGTGGGCGCGTGGTCACCCGCCACGCCTACCTGCACTTCGGGTTGAACCTGCCCAAGCGCATGGCCGAGTCACCCACCGACGATTTGTTCGGGGTGGGGGACGAATAGGGGAAATTGCTGTCGAACCGAGCGGCGGGCGCTGGGGGTGAAAAAACAGTGCACGGCCTGATTGGCAACCTTTGGAGTAAGCACTAGAGTATGCGCGCGCAAAATGGGGCCCAGCCTTTCGTGCATCGGAGCCGCGTCTATTACGAAGACACCGATGCCGGTGGCATCGTCTATTACGTCAACTACCTCAAGTTCATGGAGCGGGCTCGCACCGAGTGCCTGCGAAGCCTGGGTTTTGCCCAGTCCGAGCTGGTAGGGGAGAACCTGCTCTTCGTCGTGCATTCGGCCGAGGCGCGTTACCACGCTCCCGCCCGGCTCGACGACGAGCTGACCATCAGTGCCGAAGTGATCGAATTGAACCGTGCCAGCCTGCGCTTTCGTCAACAGGTGAGGCGGGCTACGGATGATGCGCTGCTCTGTGAAGGGCAGTTCCTGGTGGCCTGTGTGCGCGCCGACAGTTTGAAACCCCGGGCGATCCCCGAAGCGCTGCGTTCAGCCTTCGCCGCCGTACCGGGCCAACCCCCTGCAGGAGACTAAGCGTGGAAGCCAACGTCGTCGACCATACCTCCATGTGGAGCCTGATCAGCAACGCCAGCATCGTGGTGCAACTGGTCATGCTCACTCTGGTGGCCGCTTCGGTCACCTCGTGGATCATGATTTTCCAGCGCAGCAACCTGCTGCGCGCGGCGAAGAAGTCCCTCGAGACATTCGAGGAGCGTTTCTGGTCGGGCATCGACCTGTCCAAGCTGTATCGCCAGGCCGGCAGCAACCCCGACCCGGATTCCGGCGTCGAGCAGATCTTCCGCGCCGGCTTCAAGGAGTTCTCCCGGCTGCGCCAGCAGCCCGGCGTCGATCCGGATGCGGTGATGGAAGGCGTTGCCCGTGCCATGCGCGTTGCCATCTCCCGTGAGGAGGAGAAGCTCGAGCAGAGCCTGCCGTTCCTCGCCACCGTCGGCTCCACCAGCCCCTACATCGGCCTGTTCGGCACCGTCTGGGGGATCATGAACTCCTTCCGTGGCCTCGCCCAGGTGCAGCAGGCGACCCTGGCCACCGTGGCCCCCGGCATTGCCGAGGCGCTGATCGCTACCGCCATCGGCCTGTTCGCGGCGATCCCGGCGGTCATCGCGTACAACCGCTTCGCCGCGCGTGGTGAGACCCTGATCAGTCGCTACTACACCTTCGCCGACGAGTTCCAGGCCATCCTGCACCGCAAAGTGCACACCAGCGACGAATAAGACGCAGGTTCAATAGAGGACAGGTTTCACGCCATGGCCAGAATTCGCCAAAAACGCAAACCGGTCGCCGAGATGAACGTGGTGCCCTACATCGACGTGATGCTGGTGCTGCTGGTCATCTTCATGGTGACCGCGCCCATGCTCAACCAGGGCGTCAAGGTCGACCTGCCGAAGGTGTCCAGCGAGGCGCTGCCCCAGGACAACGACTCCCGCGTCCTGACCATCTCGATCAAGGCCGACAAGAGCTACTACTGGAACATGGGCGAGGAAGTGGACCCGGACCAGGGCAAGGCCAGCGAGACGTCCAGCACGCTGCCGCAGCTGGTGCAGGCGGTCACCGCGATCATGAGCCAGAACACCAGCCAGGGTAAGAAGGTCCAGGTCTTCGTCCGGGGTGACAAGGCCGTCGACTACGGCTCCGTGATGGCCGTCATGGGCGGCCTGCAGCAGGCCGGCGTGGGTAATGTCGGGCTGATCACCGAGGCGCCCTGATGCAGCAGCAGAGCGAACGCTCCCCATCGGAAAGCTATTTCTGGCCTGCGGTCTGGGCCATAGGCCTGCACGTGCTGATCTTCGGCACGCTGTTCGTCAGCTTCGCCTTCACCCCTGAACTGCCGCCAGCGCGCCCGATCGTGCAGGCTACGCTCTATCAGCTGAAGTCGCAGAGCCAGGCGACCACCCAGACCAACCAGAAGATCGCCGGCGAAGCCAAGAAGGCCGCAGCTCCGCAGTATGAAACCGAACAGATGGAGCAGAAGAAGGCCGAGCAGCAGAAGCTGGAGCAGCAGAAGGTCGCTGCGGCCAAGGCGGCGGAACAAAAGAAAGCCGAGGAAGCTCGAAAAGCGGAAGAGGCAGCCGCAGCGAAGAAGGCGGATGACGCCAAGAAGGCCGAGGAAGCCAAGAAGCAGCAGGCCGATATCGCCAAGAAGAAGGCAGAAGAGGAAGCCAAGAAAAAGGCTGCCGACGAGGCCAAGAAGAAAGCCGCTGAAGAGGCGAAGAAGAAAGCTGCAGCCGAGGCCGCGAAGAAGAAGGCTGCCGAGGATGCGAAGAAGAAGGCCGCCGCCGAGGCCGCGAAGAAAAAGGCAGCGGAGGAGGCCAAGCGCAAGTCGACCGAGGACAAGAAGGCCGCCGCTCTCGCCGACCTGCTGTCCGACACCGTGGAGCGTGAGCATACCCTGGCCGATGAAGTGGGCGACCAGGTTGCCGGCAGCCTCGATGACCTGATCATCAAACTGATCAGCGAGAACTGGCAGAAGCCGCTGTCGACCCGTCCGGGCATGAGTGTCGAACTGCTGATTCAGATGCTGCCGGATGGCACCGTCACCAACGCCAGCGTCACCCGTTCAAGTGGTGATGGGCCCTTCGACAGCTCCGCGGTGGCCGCGGTACGCAGCGTCGGGCGCATCCCTGAAATGCAACAATTGGATCGCGCTACCTTTGACAGGATGTACAGGCAGCGTCGCGTCGTCTTCAAACCGGAGGATTTAGGTCTGTGAACACTCTGATACGTATCGTCCTGCTCGGCCTGACCATGCTGGTCGGTACCGTGCAGGCCGCTGATCCGCTCGTGATTACTGGCGGCCGGGACAGCGCAACACCCATCGCCGTCGTGCCCTTCGGCTGGCAGGGCGGCAACGTCCTGCCCGAGGACATGTCCGAGATCATCGGCAATGACCTGCGCAACTCCGGCTTCTTCGAGCCCATCCCGCGACAGAACATGATCAGCCTGCCGACCCAGGCCAGCGAAGTGATCTACCGCGACTGGAAGGCACTGGGCGCCCAGTACGTGCTGGTGGGCAGCATCGCCCCGGCCGGTGGCCGCCTGCAGGTGCAGTTCGCCCTGTTCAACGTCGCCACCGAGCAGCAGGTGTTCGCCGGTAGCGTCAGCGGCTCCACCGACCAGCTGCGCGACATGGCGCACTACGTGGCCGACCAGTCGTTCGAGAAGCTCACCGGCGTGAAGGGTGCGTTCTCCACCCGCATGCTCTACGTGACCGCCGAGCGTTTCTCGGTGAACAACACGCGCTATACCCTGCAGCGCTCCGACTATGACGGCCAGCGCGCCGTGACCCTGCTGCAGTCCCGTGAACCGATCCTCTCGCCGCGCTACGCACCGGATGGCCGCCGCATCGCCTATGTCTCCTTCGAGCAGAAGCGCCCGCGCATCTTCATCCAGCACATCGACACCGGTCGCCGCGAGCAGATCACCAACTTCGAGGGCCTGAACGGCGCGCCGGCCTGGTCGCCTGAAGGCAATCGCCTGGCGTTCGTGCTGTCCAAGGATGGCAACCCGGAGATCTACGTGATGGACCTGGGCAGCCGCCAGCTGCGTCGTGTCACCAACCACATGGCGATCGACACCGAACCCTTCTGGGGCGCCGATGGCCAGACCATCTATTTCACCTCGGATCGTGCCGGCAAGCCGCAGATCTACAAGACCAACATCAATGGTGGCGAGCCGCAGCGCGTGACCTTCGTCGGCAACTACAACGCCAACCCGAAGCTCTCGGCTGACGAGAAGACCCTGGTGATGATCCACCGCCAGGATGGCTTCACCAACTTCAAGGTGGCGGCCCTGGACCTGGTCCGTGGCGGTGCCCCGCGTATCCTCTCCGGCACCACTCTGGACGACTCGCCCACTGTTGCGCCAAACGGCACCATGCTAATCTACGCCACCCGCCAGCAGGGCCGGGGAGTGCTGATGCTCGTGTCCACAAACGGGCGCGTGCGACTCCCGATTCCAACCGTTCAAGGCGATATCCGCGAACCGTCCTGGTCGCCGTACCTGAACTGACGCGGTATCCACTTTTGTTTTGCTAAACACACTGGGGCTCATTAGGAGTTACATGATGGAAATGATCAAATTCGGTAAGTTCGCTGCTCTGGCTCTGGCCATGGCTGTTGCAGTTGGTTGCTCCTCCAAGGGCGGCGACGATTCCGGTCAGGGCGCTGTAGACCCGAACGCTGGCTACAACAGCGGCAACAGCGGTGTTGACGGCAGCCTGAGCGAAGAAGCCGCTCTGCGCGCCATCACCACCTTCTACTTCGAGTACGACAGCTCCGACCTGAAGCCGGAAGCCATGCGCGCTCTGGACGTACACGCCAAGGACCTGAAAGGCAACGGCGCTCGCGTCGTTCTGGAAGGCCACACCGACGAGCGCGGCACCCGCGAATACAACATGGCTCTGGGCGAGCGTCGTGCCAAGGCCGTTCAGCGCTACCTGGTTCTGCAGGGCGTTTCCCCGGCTCAGCTGGAACTGGTTTCCTACGGCGAAGAGCGTCCGGTTGCCACTGGCAACGACGAGCAGTCCTGGGCTCAGAACCGTCGCGTCGAACTGCGTAAGTAATTCGATATGCGTAAGTGCCGTCGTGCTTTGACTGTATTGGCCCTCAGCAGCCTGCCCCTGGCTGCCTTTGCTGAGGTTCCCGTGGTGGACGGAAACGATGCCGGTTACGGCAACAGTTACCCGCCCGCTGGTTATGGCACGACTGGCGCCTATGCCGGATCCGGGGCTTCGGCCCCGGTGTCCGCGCAAGGCGAGCTGTTCATGCAACTGCAGCAGATGCAGGAGGAGACCGCCCGCCTGCGTGGGATGGTCGAAGAACAGCAGAACCAGATCGAGCAGCTCAAGCGCGAGTCGCTGGAGCGCTATCAGGATCTGGACAGCCGCTTGAGTGCGGGCGCAGCGGGCGCACCAGCCGCACAACAGAATTCCCCTGCCGATGGCGCGATCAACGCCGCCGGCACTCCCTCGGCACCGGCCCAGCAGCCGGCCGCCAGCGCCGAACCGGGCGATCCGGCGAAGGAAAAGCTCTACTACGACGCCGCCTTCGACCTGATCAAGGCCAAGGACTTCGACAAGGCCAGCCAGGCCTTCGGCGCCTTCCTGCGCAAGTACCCCAGCAGCCAATACGCCGGCAACGCGCAGTACTGGCTGGGCGAAGTCAATCTTGCCAAGGGCGACCTGCAGGGCGCCGGCCAGGCCTTCGCCAGGGTCAGCCAGGTCTATCCGCAGCACGCCAAGGTACCGGACTCCCTCTACAAGCTCGCCGACGTCGAGCAGCGCCTGGGCAATACCGACAAGGCCAAGGGCATCCTCAAGCAGGTCGTCGCGCAGTACCCCGGCAGCTCCGCCGCCCAGCTGGCGCAGCGGGATCTCCAGCGCCTGCCCTGATCCACGCCCCGAGCATCGAGAAACCCGCGCCTGACGCGGGTTTTTTCGTTAGAATCGCCGCCCTCTGACTCTTCTTCCAGCAACGGAGGCGGATGGCCTGTTTAGCCGTTACGCCCGTGGCCCCTATGCAACAGACCCTGCGACTGACCGAGATCTTCTACTCGCTGCAGGGGGAAACGCGTACCGCCGGCTTGCCGACGGTATTCGTACGCCTGACCGGCTGTCCCCTGCGCTGCCAGTATTGCGACACCGCCTATGCCTTCAATGGCGGCCAGCTCCACACCCTGGACGGCATCCTCGCCCAGGTGGCTGCCTACAGGCCCCGCTACGTCTGTGTGACGGGCGGCGAGCCGCTGGCGCAACCCAATTGCATCCCGCTTCTGCAACGGCTCTGCGACGCCGGCTACGAGGTGTCGCTGGAAACCAGCGGTGCCCTGGACATCTCGGCCGTGGATACGCGCGTCAGCCGTGTTGTCGACCTGAAGACGCCCGGCTCTGCCGAGCTCGCCCGCAATCGCTACGAGAACATCGCCCAACTGACTCGCAACGACCAGGTGAAGTTCGTCATCTGCTCCCGCGAGGACTACGACTGGGCCGTCTCCAAGCTGATCGAGTACCGGCTGGAGCAGCGCGCGGGTGAGGTGCTGTTCTCGCCCAGTCACCAGCAGGTGAGCGCGCGGAGCCTCGCGGACTGGATAGTGGCTGACAACCTGCCGGTACGCCTGCAGCTGCAATTGCACAAGATTCTCTGGAACGACGAGCCGGGACACTGATATGAGCGACAAGAAAGCGGTAATCCTCCTCTCCGGCGGCCTGGACTCCGCCACGGTGGTAGCCATGGCCCGTGCCGAAGGCTATGCCTGCTACACCATGAGCTTCGACTACGGCCAGCGTCATCGTGCCGAGCTGCAGGCGGCCGAGCGCGTAGCCAGGCAACTGGGCGTGGTGGAGCACAAGGTCATCGGCCTTGATCTGAATGGCATCGGCGGCTCGGCCCTGACCGACAGCAGCATCGCCGTACCGGAAGCACCTACCGAAGGCATCCCGGTCACCTACGTGCCGGCGCGCAACACCGTATTCCTGTCTCTCGCCCTGGGCTGGGCGGAAGTGCTCGGTGCGCGGGATATCTTCATCGGCGTCAACGCGGTGGACTACTCCGGCTACCCGGACTGCCGCCCCGAGTTCGTCGAGGCCTTCGAGCGCATGGCCAACCTGGCGACCAAGGCCGGCGTGGAGGGTGATGGCTTCCGCATCCAGGCGCCGTTGCAGAACCTCAGCAAGGCGCAGATCGTCCAGGCGGGCGTGAGGCTCGGCGTGGACTACGCTTTGACGGTGTCCTGCTACCAAGCCGATGACGAGGGCCGCGCCTGCCGCAAATGCGACAGCTGCCGGCTGCGTGCGGATGGCTTCGCGGCCGCTGGCGTGCAAGATCCTACGAGATATTTCTGATTTTTTTACGGTGGGGTGTTGAATTCCTGAATAAAATCAGTATTATGCGCTCCGCGTCGGGTCGTTAGCTCAGTCGGTAGAGCAGTTGGCTTTTAACCAATTGGTCGTAGGTTCGAATCCTACACGACCCACCATACAAGGCTCCGCAAGGAGCAACGGAAGCGGGAAGATCGAAAGGTATTCCCGCTTTTCGTTTGCCTGCAGGAAAGTCGAGCCCGGTGACCGGAGGGCGCAGCCCCTCCCGCTGCCATGCCCAATGGCGTTAATCTGCGCTATCATCCGCGCCCCGATCCGCGAGGCCCCTGGCCCGTCGGGCGGTGACCCAACAGGCTTTCGCGCAACGCGCCCGCAGGTCCAGCAGACATGTCCCATCTCTCCGAACGTTTTCTCGTCCAGGCCCATCTCGCCGCGAAGCAGCCCCGGCAACTGACTGCCGATGAAGAGGCACAGCTCCGGGCGCAGATCGCAGCCGAACTGAAGGCGCAGAACGCCGTTCTGGTGGCCCACTACTATTGCGATCCGGTGATCCAGGCCCTGGCCGAGGAAACCGGCGGTTGCGTGTCCGATTCCCTGGAGATGGCCCGCTTCGGCAACCAGCATGAGGCGCAGACGGTCCTGGTGGCCGGCGTACGCTTCATGGGCGAGACCGCGAAGATCCTCAACCCCGAGAAGCGGGTGCTGATGCCGACCCTGGAAGCGACCTGCTCCCTGGATCTCGGCTGCCCGGTGGATGAGTTCTCGGCATTCTGCGACCAGCACCCGGAGCGTACCGTCGTCGTCTATGCCAATACCTCCGCGGCGGTGAAGGCGAGGGCCGATTGGGTGGTGACCTCCAGCTGCGCATTGGAGATCGTCGAGAGCCTGATGGACAACGGCGAGAAGATCATCTGGGCGCCGGACCAGCACCTGGGGCGCTACATCCAGCGCGAGACCGGTGCCGACATGCTGCTCTGGGACGGTGCCTGCATCGTTCACGAGGAGTTCAAGGCCAAGCAGCTCGAAGACATGAAGGCGCTCTATCCGGAGGCAGCCATCCTGGTGCATCCGGAATCGCCTGAGGCGGTTATCGAACTCGCCGATGCGGTGGGCTCCACCAGCCAGCTGATCAAGGCTGCGCAGACGCTGCCGAACAAGATGTTCATCGTCGCCACCGATCGCGGCATCTTCTACAAGATGCAGCAGCTGTGTCCGGACAAGCAGTTCATCGAGGCCCCCACAGCCGGCAATGGGGCGGCGTGCCGCAGCTGCGCGCACTGCCCCTGGATGGCCATGAACACCCTGGAACGCACCCTGCAGTGCCTGCGCGAGGGCAGCAACGAGATATTCGTCGATGCCGCGCTGGTGCCGCGTGCCGTCAAGCCGCTCAAGCGCATGCTCGACTTCACCCAGGCCGCGCGCTTGAAGCTCGCCGGCAACGCCTGATCGGCACGCACAAAAAAGCCCGGACATGTCCGGGCTTTTTCATGGGCGGCGTTCGTCAGCGCATCATCTTCTTGATGGTCTTCTGCTGCTCGATCATTTCCTGCTGGCGTGCATCGATGCGCGAGGCGAGCGGGAAGTTGTTGGTCGCGCGGCGCTTGGCGAAATCCAGCTGCTCGATGGCCTGGTCGTAGTCGCCGACCAGGGCGAAGAACTCCGCGCGCGCCTGGTGCAGGCCGATGGTGTTGCCGGCGAGGCCGCGCACCTCGGCCACCTGGTACCAGACGTCCGGATCGTTCGGGCGACTCTTGATCAGGCCGTCGAGGATCTTCTCCGCTTCCTGGGGCTTGTTCAGCTTGAGCATCAGGTCGCTGCGCGCCTGCTTGAGCGGGTAGTTGTTGGGGTACAGGCCGAGCAGCCGGTCGACGCGCTGCTGGGCGTCCTGCAGGCGGTTGGCGGTGATGTCCAGGTCGACCTGGGCCAGGTTGTAGACGATCTCGTTGGGTGCCTTGGCCAGCAGCTGCGCAAGGGCTTCACGTGCTTCGTTGAGCTGTCCGTTCTTGATCTGCGCGATGGCCAGGCCGTAGCGCGCGGCATCCAGCTTGGGATCGGCATCGAGCTGGGCGCGGAAGCGCTTGGCCGAGATCCCCGGGGTCTCCTCGAACATCAGTTGCACACGGGCGCGCATCAACTGGTAGCGCAGGCTGTTCTCGACGCCGCCCGGCGGCAGCTGTTCTGCGCGGTTGCGGGTGTCGGCGATACGCGATTCGGTCACCGGGTGGGTGAGGAGGAATTCCGGCGGCTTGGAGTCGTAGCGGTACTGGCGCATCAAGCGCTCGAACATGTTCGGCATGGCCCGGGGGTCGTAGCCGGCCTTCTCCAGGTTGAGCAGGCCGATGCGGTCTGCTTCCTGCTCGTTCTGCCGGGAGAAGCGACGTTGCTCCTGGATCGCCGCGGCCTGGGTCGACATGATCGCCGCCATACCCGCGTCCCCGGCGCCGGCCGCCGCCGCGACGATGCCGGCAAGCATCGCCGCCATCACCGGGATCTGCATGCGTTGCTGGGCTTCGATACCGCGCGCGAAGTGGCGCTGCGAAAGGTGCGCCAGTTCGTGGGCCAGCACCGAGGCGTATTCGGCTTCGTTGGGGGCATAGAGGAACAGGCCGCCGTTGACCCCGACGATGCCGCCCGGGGCGGCGAAGGCGTTGAGCTGCGGGCTCTTGAGGAGCACGAATTCCAGGCGGCGGTCCTGCAGCTGGCTGGTCTCGGCCAGGCGGTAGACGCTGGTTTCGACGTAGTCCTTGAGCTGCGGGTCCGAGAGTTGTTCAACCTGGCCGCGCAACAGGCTGAGCCAGGCGCGGCCCAACTGATGTTCCTGCTCCGGAGAGACGATGGCCGAACTGGAGTCGCCGAGGGACGGCAGGTCATCGGCCATCACGGGCGATGAGAGGAGGCAGGCAAGCGTCAGCAGAGTGGGGCGCAGCGGATTCATGCACAGGGCTCTTGTCGGCAAAGCGCTAACTGTAGCCTCCTGCCCGGTCGGCTGGCCAGGGTTGTGCGGCCTTCTGTATCCTAGGCGCCCTCCTGGAGAACACTCATGACTGACGCCGCCGGCCGTCCCGATACCTTCGACGCCGAGCTGGACGCCAGCGGGCTGAATTGCCCGTTGCCGCTGCTCAAGGCCAAGCTGGAACTCAACCGCCTGCCCAGCGGCGCGGTACTCAAGGTCACTGCTACCGATGCCGGTTCGCAACGCGATTTCCGTGCCTTCGCCCGCCTCGCCGGCCACCTGCTGCTGCACGAGGAAGAGCAGGGCGGCACCTATCGCTACTGGCTGCGCAAGGCCTGAATCTCCCTGCTTACGCTTACCAAGGAACTCCGATGTTCAAGGTGCTTCGCGACTGGGTGCAGCGCTACTTCTCCGATGAAGAAGCGGTGGTGCTGGCGGTCTTCCTGGTCCTGGGTTTTACCCTGGTCCTCACCCTCGGCAATATGCTGGCGCCAGTCCTGGCAGGGTTGGTGCTGGCCTTCCTGATGCAGGGGGTGGTGAACTTCCTCGAACGCCTGCGCATGCCGCAAACGCTGGCCGTGTGGCTGGTCTTCGCGCTGTTCATCGGGGCCCTGGCGCTGTTCCTGGTGGTGCTGATGCCGCTGTTGTGGCAGCAGCTCAGCACCCTGTTCAAGGAGCTGCCGCGCATGCTCGGCGAGTGGCAGTCGCTGCTTCTGTTGCTGCCCGAGCGCTACCCGCACCTGTTGACCGACGAGCAGGTGCTCAACGCCATCGAGGTGACTCGCAGCGAGGTCGGCAAGTTCGGCCAATGGGCGCTGACCTTCTCCCTCTCCAGCCTGCCGCTGGTGGTCAACCTGATGATCTACCTGGTACTGGTGCCGATCCTGGTGTTCTTCTTCCTCAAGGATCGCGAGCTGATCCTGCGCTGGCTGAGCGGCTACCTGCCACGCGAGCGAGCGCTCATGACCCAGGTGTGGCAGGAGATGAACCAGCAGATCGCCAACTACATCCGCGGCAAGGTGATCGAGATCGTCATCTGTGGCGGTGTCACCTACGTCGCCTTCGTATCCCTCGGGCTCAACTATGCGGCGTTGCTGGCATTGCTGGTCGGCTTGTCGGTAGTGGTGCCCTACATCGGCGCGGTGGTGGTGACCGTCCCGGTGGCGCTGATCGCGTTGTTCCAGTGGGGCTGGGGCGACCAGTTCATCTACCTGATGGTGGTCTACGGGGTGATCCAGGCGCTGGATGGCAACATCCTGGTGCCGCTGCTGTTTTCCGAGGCGGTCAACCTGCACCCGGTGGCCATCATCTGTGCCGTGCTGCTGTTCGGAGGTCTCTGGGGATTCTGGGGCATCTTCTTCGCGATTCCCCTGGCGACGCTGTTCAAGGCCGTGCTCGATGCCTGGCCGCGCAGCGGACCACTGAGGGAAGGGCCGTCACCCTTGATGTGACGGGCATGAAAAAGGCCGCTTTCGCGGCCTTCGTTCATGGCGGCGGGGCGGGTCAGCCCTTGTTCAGCGCCTGGGCGGCCGCGAGCACGGCATCCACGTGGCCCGGAACCTTCACGCCACGCCACTCCTGGCGCAGCACACCGTTCTTGTCGATCAGGAAGGTGCTGCGGTCGACGCCCATGTATTCCTTGCCATAGAGCTTCTTCAGCTTGATCACGTCGAACAGCTGGCAGAGCGCTTCATCCTTGTCGGAGATCAGCTCGAAGGGGAACTCCTGCTTGCACTTGAAGTTCTCGTGGGACTTCAGGCCGTCGCGGGAGATGCCGAAGATCACAGTGTTGGCGGCGGCGAAGGCTCCGTGCTGGTCGCGGAAACCCTGGCCTTCGGTGGTGCAGCCGGGGGTGCTGTCCTTGGGGTAGAAATACAGGACGACCTGCTTGCCTTTCAGGGCGGAGAGCGTCACCTGCTGGCCGCTGGTGGCGGGGGCGGTGAAGTCGGCTACCGGTTGGTCGATTGCTACGGCCATGTCTTGCTCCTTACGGGTGTTGCGGGCGCCAGGGCTCGATCAGGGCGTCGAGGTTCAGCGCATCGGCGAAGTCGAGGAACTGGTCGCGCAGCCAGCTGATCTGGGTGCCCGCCGGCAGCGTCACGGTGATGGTGGCGTTGAGCATGGTGCTCATGGTCTGCGGCGCCTGGTAGGTGTCGCAGGTGAGGTTCTCCAGCTCGACGCGGTGATCGATGAAGAATTGGCACAGCTCATTGAGGATGTCCGGGCGGTAGGCCGCGCTGACGTAGGCCACGTAGGGCAGGGATTGCGGGCGGGGCTCCAGAGCGCCGCTGCGGGTTACCTGGGTGGTGAATTCGTGGCGCTTGGCCAGGGCCGGTAGGCCAGCTTCCAGGCGGGCCAGCGCATCCCAGCTACCGGATACCTGCAGCACCAGAGCGCTGTACTCGCCGTGGCGAGTCAGGCGGCTACTGACCACGGCGCAGCGGTTTTCCTGGCTGGCTCGGCACAGCACGTTGGTCAGCTCCATGGGGTTCACGCCGAGGGCGCTGATCACAAGGAATTGTTCGCGGGGCGGGGTGGTGGACATGCAGCATTCCTAAAGCGAGGGGAGGGCGGCCAAAGCCGCGTCGATCAAAGCGGAGAGGTTAGCGAAAAGCGCTGCCGAGGGGAATGCTTGAGGCGCCCTCGTCAGCTTGTGCTGGGCAATGGGCACCAGTACCATTACGGCTCTCTTTTTCCGGCAGGAGCGGTTGCATGATTGCGGGCAGTATGGTGGCACTGGTCACGCCCATGGATGCACAAGGTCAACTGGACTGGGCGAGTCTGACCAAGCTGGTGGATTTCCACCTGCAGGAAGGCACCAACGCCATAGTCGCAGTCGGCACCACGGGTGAATCCGCGACGCTGGATGTGAACGAACACATCGAAGTCATCCGCCGCGTGGTGGATCAGGTCAATGGCCGCATCCCGGTCATCGCCGGCACCGGTGGAAACTCCACCCGCGAGTCCGTCGACCTCACCGCCGCCGCCAAGAACGTGGGCGCCGATGCCTGCCTGCTGGTGACCCCGTACTACAACAAGCCGACCCAGGAAGGCCTGTACCAGCATTTCCGCCACATCGCCGAATCCGTCGCGATTCCGCAGATCCTCTACAACGTCCCTGGCCGCACCGTCTGCGACATGCTGCCCGAGACCGTCGAGCGCCTGGCGAAGATCTCCAACATCATCGGTATCAAGGAAGCCACCGGCGACCTCAAGCGCGGCCAGGAGGTCCTGGATCGCGTGAGCAAGGACTTCCTCGTCTACTCCGGTGACGATGCCACCGCCGTCGAACTGATGCTCATGGGCGGCAAGGGCAACATATCCGTGACCGCCAACGTCGCGCCCCGCGAGATGGCCGACCTCTGCGCCGCCGCCATGCGTGGCGATGCCGAGACCGCTCGCGCGATCAACGACAAGCTGATGCCGCTGCACAAGGCGCTGTTCATCGAATCGAACCCGATCCCGGTGAAGTGGGCCCTGCACGAGATGGGCCTGATGCCCGACGGCATCCGCCTGCCGCTGACCTGGCTCAGCCCGCGTTGCCACGAACCGCTGCGTCAGGCGCTCCGCCAGTCCGGTGTATTGGCTTAATCCGAGGAATTACTACGCATGAAGCGACTGGCCGGACTCTCCGCTCTCGCCCTGATGATCTCCAGCACCAGCGGCTGCGGCTGGCTCTGGGGCGAAAATGGCTACTTCCGCGACCGCGGCAACGACTACCTGGAAGCGCGCCAGACCGCGCCCATGCAGTTGCCCCCGGATGCCCAATCCAAACGCCTTGACCCCTTGCTGCCGGTGCCTATGAACGTCGCCGACAGCCGCAGCGACGCCGACTACGAAATTCCGCGCCCACAGCCCCTGCAGGTCAAGGGTGAAGTCAGCGACTACAGCCTGCAGAAGAGCGGCGACTCGCGCTGGGTGGTTGCCCAGCGCATCCCGGCCGAGGTCTGGCCGGTGGCTCGCCAGTTCTTCGAGGACGGCGGCTTCAAGGTTGTCGACGAGCGTCCGCAGACCGGCGAGTTCAGCACCGCCTGGCAACGTCTCGACCAGCTTTCCGCGCCCCTCGCGCGCCGTCTCGGCAGCCGTGTGAGCGGTGTCGAGCCCGACAGCGAAGTGCGTGCCCGTGTGCGTATCGAGCCGGGTGTGCAGCGCAACACCAGCGAGATCTTCGTCCTCACCACCACCCGCCCGGCAGGCAGCAGCGCCGATACCGGCTGGCCGAGCCGCTCCGACAGCCCCAGCCTCGAGGCTGCGCTGATGGACGAAATGCTCGCCAGCATGGCGCGCAGCGCCGAGCAGGGTGGTTCCGTTTCCCTGCTGGCTGCTCGCGACTTCGATGCGCCGAGCCGGGTGACCCTGTCCGAAGACGGCAGCGGCAACCCGATCCTCAACCTGGGTGCCGACTTCGACCGTTCCTGGTCCAGCGTCGGTCGTGCCCTGGAAGTGGCGGACGTTCGCGTCGACGACATCAACCGCAGCCTGGGCGTGTACTACATCAACCTCGCCGAGGGCGCGGAGAAGGACCAGGAGCCTGGCTTCTTCAGCCGCCTGTGGGGCAGCGCACCGAGCAAGGAAGAGATCGAGGCCCGTGCCGAGCGCTACCAGGTTCGCCTGACCCGCGTCGGTGACAGCGTCCAGGTGACCGTTGAGAAGGACATCAACACCGTGGCACCCGCCGATGTGGCGCGCCGCGTGCTGGGCCTGATCCAGGAAAACCTCGGCTGAGGCCGGACCGACTGGGTGGCGGTTGACCTCCACCCGGCTCCAGCCGACGCGCCGCAGGGCGCGGCGGCAAGACAATAGGCGAAACCCCGCAGGTTTCGCCTGTTTCGTTTAACAGAGGCGGAAAATCGACATGACCACTCCCAGCACCCTGAGCCTGAAGAAGATCTACTCCGGCAAAGTCCGCGACCTCTATGAGATCGATGCCAAGCGCATGCTCATGGTCGCCACCGACAGGCTCTCGGCCTTCGACGTCATCCTCGAACAGCCGATCCCGGACAAGGGCAAGATCCTCACCGCCATCTCCAACTTCTGGTTCGACAAGCTGGCCGACGTGGTGCCCAATCACTTCACCGGCGACAAGGTCGAGGACGTGGTGCCCGCTGCCGAGCTGCCGCTCGTGGAAGGCCGCGCCGTGGTCGCCAAGCGCCTCAAGCCGGTGGCCGTCGAAGCCATCGTGCGCGGCTACATCGTCGGTTCGGGCTGGAAGGAATACCAGAAGACCGGCACCGTCTGCGGCATCCAGCTGCCCGCCGGCCTCAAGGAAGCCTCCAAGCTGCCCCAGCCGATCTTCACCCCCTCGACCAAGGCCGCTGTCGGCGACCACGACGAGAACATCTCCTTCGAGCAGTGCGAGGCCATCATCGGCAAGGAACTGGCCGCCAAGGTCCGCGATACCGCCATCGCCCTCTACAGCACCGCTGTCGAGTATGCCGCCACTCGCGGCATCATCATTGCCGACACCAAATTCGAATTCGGCATCGACGAAGACGGCACCCTGACCCTGATGGACGAAGTGCTGACCCCTGACTCCAGCCGCTTCTGGCCGGTGGAAAGCTATGTCGAAGGCACCAACCCGCCCAGCTTCGACAAGCAGTTCGTCCGCGACTGGCTCGAGTCCACCGGCTGGAACAAGGAGCCGCCAGCCCCCGCCGTACCCGCGGACGTCGCACAGAAGACCGCCGACAAGTACCGCGAGGCCCTGACCAAGCTGACCGCCTGACTCCGGCGGCGGGGCTTCCGGCCGGGGCAATACGCAAGCATCTGAATGCACGCGAAAAAATTGCCTCGGCGGGCTTCGCCAAACGCCTTTCAGCTGGTATCATGCGCGCCGTTCGGGAAGATGCCGGAGTGGCCGAACGGGACGGATTCGAAATCCGTTGTGTCAGCAATGGCACCTAGGGTTCAAATCCCTATCTTCCCGCCATATACAACAAAGCCCCTGGTTCGCGAGAGCCAGGGGCTTTGTGCTTTCAGGCATGCCCGTGCGCGCCTTGCGCTAGCAGGGTGCGCTGCACCAGCACCTTCATCCGGCGGATGTCTGAACAGAACAGCTCATCCGGGAACGGGCCCGGCTCCAGCGCGTCCTTCTGGGTGGAGGCAACCACGACCGTTGGCGAAGCGTCAGCAAAGGCGCGGTAAGAGTCAGCACGGAAGAGATCGACGTGCTTGTGAAGGCCTATCCCCAGTACGCGTTCTGGCTGGCTTGCGGCCAGATTGCACCCGAGATCGGGCAGACAAGCCCGGCCTATGACGACACCCATCCAGATTTAGGGTATTCGGAAAAGGCTGTTGATTCGGTGTTGTAGGTCAGCATCTACATTTCAATTTTAATTTCGTAGATTGCTGTTGACAGCCTGCATTCTTGGCGTTAGAGTTCATGTCAGGTGCTGAACACAC